>CAYWHT010000006.1:6771-22467 GCA_964458135.1 uncultured Saprospiraceae bacterium
TATGATATTAAAAATTGACAACCGCATGAACAAAACCTTTTCGTACAGCTTGCTCCTGCTTATACTGTTGCCTGGCTGCATTGCCTTAGGGCATAAAACAAAGGAGTTCAGCGGGCGGCAAGCGGAGGCGACGGCCCAGGCAGCCTGGGAGGGGCTGCCGGCCCGCCTGGCTAAAATCAAGGCGCCGGAGTTTCCGGGCGCTACTTTTTCTATCCTCGATTTTGGCGCCCGGTCAGATACGGCCTTTGACAGCCGTCCGGCGATCTTATCAGCCATTGCCGAGGCGGCCGAAGCCGGGGGCGGCCGGGTGTTGATTCCTGCCGGCCGCTTTCAGTGCAATGGGCCCATCCACTTGAAAAGCGGCGTGACCCTGGAGCTTTCCAAAGACGCCGTGCTGCGTTTCAGCGACTGCCCCGAGGATTACCTGCCCGCTGTGAAAGTGCGCTGGGAAGGCACCGTCTGCTGGAATTGGTCGCCCCTCATCTATGCGTATCAACAGCAAAACATAGGCGTCATCGGGGAAGGCTTGCTTGAGGGGAATGGCAAGCAGTGGTCGGTAGACTGGCGCGAAAAGCAAAAACCCGATAAAAAGCGCCTGCGGAAAATGGGCAATGACGTCGTTCCCGATGAGCAGCGGGTTTTCGCCAATGGCTTCCTGGATCTTAACGGCGACGGGCAGGACGACGGCTACGGTGATGAGCAGAAGCACTACCTGCGGCCCAGCCTGATCATGTTTTACGATTGTGAAAACATCCTTTTGGAGGATTTCACCGCGCAGAATAGCCCTTTTTGGACCATCCACCTGCCCTTTTGCAAAAACGCAACCGTCCGGCGGCTGAACGTCTACGGCGAAGTCATGAATGATGATGGTATTGACCCCGACAGCAGTGAAGATGTGCTCATCGAAAATTGCTACATCGAAACCCACGACGACGCCGTCGCAATCAAGGCGGGGCGGGATCAAGATGCCTGGGAGCGCGGCCCCTCCCGGAATATTATCGTGCGCAATTGCGTACTCAACTCCGGGGTGAACGCCTTTGCGGTGGGCTCTGAAATGTCGGGGGGCGTAGAAGAAGTCTTTATTGAAAACTGCCGGTTAATGGCGGGTCAACACGCCCTGAACTTTAAGACCAATCTCGACCGTGGCGGTACGGTGCAAAAAGTATTCATCCGCCGTATACAAGCGGACACCCTGGAAAAGGCGCTGTTCATTTTCCGGATGGATTACCACGGCTACCGGGGCAATCAATACCCGACTCAGTTCAAGGACTTTTATGTAAATGATCTGCAATGCAATTACGTCGGCGGAAATGCCTTGCAAATTGTAGGAGTAGAAGAACAGCCCATTCAAAGAATTTGGCTCAAGGATATACGAGTGGAATATGCCGGCCATCCTGCCCATATTGAGCAAGCCGGGGAAATTGTTTACGAGAACATTCAAATCAACCAGCAAAAATGGACATGGGACGCCTCTTCGGACTAATTTTGCTATGGGCTACTGTTACTATGACCGCCAGTGGGCAGGTGCTCAATATCGTGGATTATGGGGCCGTGGGCGATGGCGCCACCTATTGCACGGAAGCCATTCAAAGCGCCCTTGACGACTGCCGGGATAGTGGCGGCGGAACGGTGCTGATCCCCGGCGGCACTTACCTCACCGGCACCATCCGGGTATATTCCGATACGCGGCTGCAGCTTGCCCCGGGGGCTACCTTGCTGGGCAGTAGCCGCCTGGAGGACTATGACCGGGAGCACCCCCACCTGATCTGGGGCGATAGCCTGGAGCGCTTCCGGCTAAGTGGCGACGGGCTGATCGATGGGCAGGGCGAGCGTTTTTTCGATCGTTCCGGACGGTCTTGGAAAGCTGCGGAGGGTACGCGTACGCGCCCGCGCCCGTGGATCCGGATAGCAAACAGCAAGGATATCAAGGTGGAAGGGGTCAGGCTAGTCCATTCACCCGCTCACGTGCTGGTATTTTGGAAATGTGAAGATGTGGTGGTTCGGGGGGTAAGCATTCGCAATGATTTGCGCAGCCCCAATACCGACGGAATTGACATTAAAGGCTGCCGACGGGTGCTGATCAGCGACTGCTTTATGTCTACCGGCGATGACGCCATCTGCCTAAAGTCAGGGCAAGACACGGTGGAACAGGTCGTGGTTTCGGATTGCATCCTCATCAGTGACGACTCGGCCATCAAGTTTGGAACGGGCTCCAGATACCCCATACGCCATTGCCAGTTTTCCAATATCAACATCAGCGGCACCCGCTACGGCATTGCCTTTTTCATGACCCAAGGCGGCGTATACGAGCACTGTCAATTTTCTAATATTCTAATCGAAACCGGCAGCCGGCATAAAACCGAGTACCCGATCTACATGGATATCGACAAACGGTCGGCGGATCAGGCCTTGGGCGCAATCCGGGACATGGACTTCTCGAATGTAAAAATCATTACCCGCGGCAACATCCTGATCGGCGGACAAGCCGGCCACCCCATTACCGGCCTGCGTTTCGACGGGGTCACGATGGCCCTGACCGAACTGACGGATCTTACAGCGGTCTCCAAAAAACCACGGGGCAACAAATCTTATCCTACGCTGCCCGGAATGGCGGACTTTTCAGCCGTGCCCGCTCATTTTACGCTTGGCCATGTGGAAAATGTCATATTGAAAGATATCCGTATTAGCCATCAGTTCGGCGAGAGCCCCCACCGACGGCACTTTTTCCACTTTCAGGAAGCTAAAGCCGTTCAGCTATCCGGCTTGCAGTCGCCACCGACGATGTCCGGGCGCAAAAAGGTCAGTCAGCGGGGCGAAGTATCGCTAACCATTGAATGAGCTTGAATTTTGAATGAGCTAACTATAATCTTAATCCAATGCTAAGAGCTTACATATTTTTCGTTGGTATATTCTTTAGCTTAACAGCCCCGGGGCAGCAACCAACTGCCGGAGCCATAAAAACCGCCCTGCAGGAAGGCGGGCGCTACGCCAGTCGGGTGCTCCTGGACGAAGAGGGTTGGTCGCGCTGTGATTACGACTGGCTGGACGGGCGGTGGAACGCTTACGAGACCGCCTGGCACACCGGGCAAGTCATTAATGGATTGCTGCACGCCTACGAACTTACTCAGGATAGCAGCTTGCTGGCCGCCGCCCGCCGCGCCGGCGATTGGTGGACAACCCTGGCCATTAAAGACCATCCCACTCTAAGGGGATATTTACGGGCCGTACACGGAGACGAGGTCGGTGCGCTGATCAACTTCACCACCATTGCTGATGGCACACCCGGCTTGTTCAAGTTATCCCGGGTGACCAACGACCCGCGCTACGCGAAGGTCGCCACTCAGGCCGGCAAATGGGCCCTGGAGCACCTCTATCTGGAAGAAGAAGGCCTGATCTACGATCTCGTGGACGCCCAAACGGGGGAGGTATGGACGGACCAATCGCCTTTTTACGAGGGGGAGCTGACGGTGCATCAGGTAGCCCGCCCCAATAATGAAGGGTTTCTATTCAAAGACATGTACGAATTTACGGGGGAAGAGCGCTACCGGGATGTATTCATCAACCTATGCAACAGCTTGCTCGAAAAGCAGCACGATAACGGCTTTTGGATGGACTACCACCCCAACAGTTTGGAAAAGGGCCGAATGCACCCCCGTTCCAATATCTGGTACGCCGAGTCCCTGATTGAGGGGTACGAGCTGACGGGAGACCGCCGCTACTTGGAAGCCGCTTACCGCACCGGAAAAGCAGTGGTCAACTGGCAGAAAAAAGACGGGGTGATTTATTACCGCAATTACACCGATCCCAAGCGCATAAACCGAAGCTCCATTTGCGGCTCTGCCGTTTCTTTTGCCGGTATTCTCTGGCTCAAGCTGCGGGAGCACGGCTACGAGGAGGAATTCGAAAAGCCCATTCAGGAAGCGGCGCGCTGGGTGATGCAAAACCGATTTGCCGCCGATCACCCCGATCCCAATCTGCGTGGCGCTTTTTTGGAAACAAGGCGGCGCCACCGGAATGAACGCAGCCTGATACGGGTAAGGGACATAGCCACCTCCTTCGGCTTGCGGTTTCTGGCGCTTTATTACCAAACCTACTACGGAGCATGATGATGAACCGCAAAGACTTCTTTCGTTACCTGGGACTCGGCGCACTGGGCAGCCTTTTGCCACAGGCCTCCCAAGCTCAGATAGGCAGCCGGCCAGACGATGTACGCATCACCGATGTGGAGTGCTACCGCTTCAAAAAAGCCAATTTCGTCAAAGTAAGCACCAATACCGGCATAAGCGGTTGGGGCGAAAGCGATGGGAGCAACCGTGATTTTACCTATCTCTACCTAGAAAAGGAGCTCAAGAATTATATCTTGGGCAAGAACCCCTTTGACAGCGAAGGCATCTGGATGGAGGCCTATCTGAAGGGTTTGGAAACCGGCATGAGCGGATTGCACCCGGGCTCGCTGGCGGGTGTTGACAACGCCATATGGGACTTGAAAGGGAAAATCCTGGGCATGCCCGTCCATCAATTGCTGGGTGGCAACGGCCGGCAAAAAATAAGAGTCTACGGCAGCTATGGCCGCGACAAAGGGGGCTATAATTACCGCAGCCCGCAGGAGATGGCCCGCATGGCGGCCGGTTTTGTGGAGCAGGGCTACCAAGCGGTAAAAGCCCGCATGCAAATCCGGCAGGAAAATGTCAATCCCTTTCCGGATGATACTTTTGAGTGCGTCAAGGCGGTGCGAAAAGCCATCGGCGATGACATCACGCTGTTCATCGATTTCAACAATGGTTATACGCCCGCCCAGGCAACGGTTATGGCCAAGAAGCTCTACGAGCACTTCAATATCGCCGCACTGGAGGAGCCCGTCTTTCAGCAAGATTACGCGGGCCTGCGGCAGGTTGCGGAAGACCTGGATTTTCCGGTCATGGCCGGAGAGCACGAGTACAGCTCCTGGATGTTTAAAGAGCTGCTGGCGGAAACGCGAATAGATATCGCCAATATTGATGTAATCAAATGCGGCGGGCTGACCGACTGCAAGAAAGCCGCCGCCATTGCCCATGTATTCGGCAAGCAAGTGATGGTGCACAATTCAAAACCTACGCTGGCTACTGCCGCTAGCCTGCAGCTACTGGCTTCTATTCCCAACGGAGCACAGTTTCAGGAATACGCTGGCAAACGGGAAAAAGAAGGCTACGGCAGTCTTTTAAAACTCTTTGACAACTACTTCCACTTCGAGAATGGGTATCTGGAAGTACCCCAGGAACCCGGCCTCGGTCTCATCGTCAATGAAAAAGCAATGGAAGCGGAGCGCAATTAAGAGCTCATTTATTAAAAAGCATAAATCAACATAATGACGGAAAACAGGACACCTACTACTCCAAATGCTGCGCAGCAAGACCGTCTATTTTTAGCGGACGACTTTCTGTTGGATACTCCTTACGCTGCCACCCTGTACCACGAGTATGCAAAGGAATTACCCATCATTGATTACCACTGCCACCTTTCCCCGCGGGATATCGCCGACAACCGGCAGTTCACCGATATCACCGAAGCCTGGTTGGAGGGCGACCATTACAAATGGCGAGCTATGCGTACTAACGGCATCCGCGAGCACTACATCACTGGTCAGGCCACCCAGGCGGAGAAATTTGGCGCCTGGGCCTCAACGGTGCCCTACACTTTACGCAACCCTTTGTACCACTGGACGCATCTCGAACTAAAACGCTACTTTGGCATTAACCAGCTGCTATCTTCCACTAACGCCGCATCGGTTTACGAGACTTGCAATGCTCAGCTGGCGGGAAAAGAGTTCCGGGTGCTCAGCTTGTTGGAGCGTATGAAAGTAGAGGTGGTTTGCACCACCGATGACCCCGTCGACGACTTGTCGGCCCACGAAACCATAGCCGGTAGCCATTCGAAGCTAAAAGTGCTGCCTACTTTTCGTCCCGACAAAGCCTTAATGGCGCAGCAGCCGGGCTGGAAGGCGTACATCGAGAAATTAGGGGACTGCACCGGCCTCAACATTACCGACTTCGCCGGCCTTTGTGCGGCGCTGCAAAGCCGGGTCGATTTCTTTCACGCCCACGGCGCCCGTTTGGCGGACCACGGCCTGAACCGCTTGCACCCTGTACCTAATGCCCTGGAAAAAGCCGGGCCTGCGTTTCGGAAGGCGCTTTCCGGGCAGCCGGTCAGCCAGGAAGAGCTCGGAGCTTACCAATCTGCAGTGCTCATCGAATTGGGCAGAATGTACCATGCCAAAGATTGGGCGCAGCAATTTCACCTCGGTGCGCTGCGCAATAACAACTCGCGCCTGTTTGCGCAGTTGGGGCCCGATACCGGCTTCGACAGCATCGGTGATTTTAGCCAGGCTGCGGCGCTTTCCGCACACCTGGATGCCCTGGACCACACGGATCAATTGCCGAAAACGATTTTGTACAACCTCAATCCTGCGGATAATGCGGTATTTGCCACTATGATCGGCAATTTCAACGACGGAAGCCGGCCCGGCAAAGTACAGTACGGCTCTGCCTGGTGGTTTCTGGATCAGCTCGACGGCATGGAGCAGCAAATCAACACCCTGTCCAACATGGGCCTGCTCAGCCGATTTATCGGCATGCTTACGGACAGCCGTTCCTTCTTGTCCTACCCGCGGCATGAATACTTCCGGCGCTTGCTGTGCAACATCTTCGGCAACGACATCAACCGTGGACGGCTGCCCGCAGATCTGCCGTGGATTGGCAAGGTCATCCAGGATATTTGCTACCACAACGCCAGGCGTTACTTTGACTTTTGATAACCAACCTGGCGCCTAATACACTGTGTAATAAGTAATTTTGCGCTTTGGCAGTGTCTTTTGGCGAAAGGCTGCGTTGCTCATCAGTCTCGTAGCTACGGCTATGCTCCTTCTTCGCGCCTTGCCTTTCGCCAAAATACCCCTCCCAAAACATCAAAGAACTTATTACACAGTGTACTAAAATATAGCCATGAAAAAAATTGTCACTTTCGGAGAAATTATGCTTCGTCTGACGCCACCTGGCCATCGGCGTTTTAGTCAGGCTCACGCCTTTGAAGCCATCTACGGAGGCGGTGAAAGCAATGTTGCCGTATCCTTAGCCAATTATGGCCTGCCAACGGAATTTGTGACGCGCTTACCCGATAATGATATCGGCAACTGCGCCCTAATGGAAATGCGCAAACGACAGGTGGGCGCTTCCCACATCATACGCGGGGGAGAGCGGCTCGGTATTTACTTCCTGGAAATCGGCGCCGTAAACCGGGCCAGCAAAGTGGTATACGACCGTGCGCATTCGAGTATGGCAACCATAGACAAGGGAATGATCGACTGGGAAGCCGTATTTGCCGACGCGCAATGGTTTCACTGGACCGGCATCACGCCTGCCCTGTCGCAGGGCGCTGCCGACGCCTGTCTGGAAGCGATTCAAGCGGCCAACCGCATGGGCGTGACCGTATCTACCGACCTGAATTACCGAAAAAACCTTTGGAATTACGGTAAGCAACCGGGAGAGGTAATGCCCGCTCTGGTGGAAGGCTGCGATATCATTCTAGGCAACGAAGAAGATGCGGAAAAGCATTTTCAGCTACACCCGGAAGCCGTAGATGTCACCCAGGGTGGCTCGGTATCGGGAAAGGCTTATCTGTCAGTCCTCAAGCAATTAATGAAAAAATTTCCACGGGCCAAGAAAGTCATTACGACTTTGCGGGGCAGCATTAGCGCCAGCCACAACACCTGGTCCGGGGTACTGTACGACGGTGCAACGCTCTACGAAGCGCCGACCTACCAGATTACTCATATCGTCGATCGCGTTGGGGGTGGCGACAGTTTTATGGGCGGCTTGATTTACGGCCTGCTCACTTACCCGGGCGATGATCAAAGAGCGCTAAACTTTGCGGTGGCGGCTTCTTGCTTAAAACACACGATATACGGTGACGCCAATTTAGCTACGGTGGCGGAAGTGGAAAAATTAATGACCGGCGACGCTTCCGGCCGGGTCGCCCGATAAAAGAACAGTGCCTATGTACCAAAACTTTAGCCGGATGGCGGTGCTCAACGCCATCCTCACTCAAAGGCTCATGCCCCTGTATTACCACCCGGATCCCGACATAGGGCGGGAGGTGCTCCAAGCTTGTTACCGGGCGGGTGGGCGCTTACTGGAATTCGTCAATCGGGGCGCATTTGCTCACGAGGTTTTTGGCCAGTTGAACCGGTACGCCCGGCGCGAGCTTCCCGGGATGATGCTCGGGGCCGGTTCGGTTGCTGATGCCGCCACCGCCTCCCTGTACCTGAATCTGGGGGCAAGCTTTATCGTCTCCGCCAGTTTACGGGAAGACATCGCCAGGGTATGCAACCGTCGAAAGGTGGCCTACATGCCCGGCTGCGGTTCCCTTACGGAAATAGGTCAAGCCGAAGAGCTCGGTTGTGAAATCGTAAAACTCTTTCCCGGCGGCCTGTACGGCCCCGGCTTTATTAAAGCTATCCGGGGGCCACAGCCCTGGACTTCCATCATGCCTACCGGCGGCGTTTCGACCTCGGCTGAAGACCTGAACGCATGGATGGAAGCCGGTGCGGTCTGTGTGGGAATTGGGTCCAAGCTCATCAGCACCCGCTTGTTAGCCGAAAGGCAATTCGAGCTGCTGGAGCAACAAATCAGAACAACTTTAGCACATTTACAAAAGCATCAGGCGCAATGAAGCAATGGGTACGATATGTTTGTTTTTTGGGGATGCTGGCAGGCGCGAGCAGTTGCGGCACGGAAGAAAACCGCCGCGTCATAAGGTTGGCCCACGGTTTGGATGTGACGCATTCCGTGCATAAGGGCATGGTGTATATGGCGGAGCACGTAGACTCCGTTTCCGGTGGGCGATTGCAGATCGATATTTTTCCCAATCAGCAATTAGGCACGGAGCGGCAGTGCCTGGAGCTGTTGCAAATCGGCAGTTTGGGTATGACGAAGGTGTCATCGGCCGTACTAGAAGGCTTTAGCCCGAAGATCAAAGTTTTCAGCCTGCCCTATATTTTCCGGGACCGCGAGCACGCCTACCGCGTTCAAGACAGCCCCCTGGGCCGGGAGTTGCTGCGATCGAGCGCGCCGGCGCGTCTGCGGGGCCTGGCTTATTTCGACGCCGGGCAGCGTTCCTTCTACACCAAAGAACAGCCGGTGAAGACGCCCGAAGATCTGGAAGGCTTGAAAATACGTGTACAGGAAAGCGCAACGGCTATGCAATTGGTCAGCGCGCTCGGCGCTTCTCCTACGCCTATATCTTGGGGGGAATTATATACTGCGCTCCAGCAAGGCGTTGTGGACGGGGCGGAGAACAACCCACCGAGTTTTTACCTTTCCCATCATTACGAAGTTTGTAAATACTATATCCTTAACGAGCATACCGCCGTGCCCGACATGCTCCTCATCGGCACCCCTTTATGGGACCGTCTGGGCGACCAGGAGCGCCAATGGCTGCAGGAAGCCGCTACGGCCGCCACCGATTACCAAAGGCAATTATGGCAAGCGGCCGAGGCCGAAGCCTTAGCGGCAGTGAAAGCGGCCGGCGTGGAGATCATACGCCCGAATAAAAAGCCCTTTTTTGAGCAGACCAAGCATCTGCTGGAGCAGTACCGGGAACAGCCTTCGATCTACAAGTTAATTCAAAAAATACAAGCTATAGAATGAAAAAACAGCTAGACCGCGTGCTGGAGTCTGTACTTTTCCTGCTAATGGTATTGATTTGCCTGTCGGTGCTTTGGGGGGTATTTACCCGGTACGTGCTAGGGGGGCAGGCCAGCTGGTCGGAAGAGTTGGCCCGCTTTCTTCTGATCTGGATCGGCATCCTCGGGGCAGCCTGGGCGGCGGGGCAGCGGATGCACCTCGCCATCACCATCCTGCCGGAGTATCTGCAAGAACGCCAACGAAAGTACTTGTTGTGGGTTATTGACTTGCTGGTATTGATTTTTGCGGCCTCCGTCCTGCTAATTGGGGGTGCGCGATTAGTCTATCTTACTCAGATCCTTGGGCAATCTTCACCGGCAATGGGTATTCCCATGGCCGCGGTGTACGTAGTGGCGCCCTTGAGCGGCCTGGTAATCGTTTACTACAAACTCTTGGCGCTGAAAAAAATATAATCTTGGAAATTGCTATTCTCGTTATTAGTTTTTTATTCTTTTTGGCCATAGGGGTGCCCATTGCCTGGAGCATCGGGCTGAGCAGCACCTTGACGATGCTGGTTTCCGTACCACTGATGCCGGCTTTGACGACCGTGGCACAGCGCATGGCAACGGCTTTAGATAGCTTTTCCCTGCTGGCCATCCCGTTCTTCGTCCTGGCCGGTCAGATTATGAATCAAGGCGGAATTGCCAAACGGCTCATTGGTTTTGCGAAGACTTTGGTAGGGGCTTTACCCGGCGGTTTGGCGCATCTCAACCTCATTGCGGCCATGCTGTTCGGGGCTATTGCCGGTTCGGCGGTGGCGGCGGCTTCGGCTATCGGCGGCTTTATGGGCAAGGAGATGGAAAAGGAAGGGTACAGCAAGTCTTTTGCCGCCGCTGTAAACGTATCCTCGGCGACTACCGGCTTGGTTATCCCGCCCAGCAATATATTGATTGTCTATTCACTCGCTAGCGGTGGCGTGTCCATCGCCGCCTTATTCCTGGCGGGGTACGTACCGGGCCTGCTCATGGGGCTGGCCCTAATGCTGGTAGCCGGCATTTGGGCTAAGCGCAAAGGCTACGGAAGCGGTAGCCGCAGCACCCTGCCCCAGGTATTCTGGGCTTTTTTGCGGGCGCTTCCCAGCTTGTTGCTGCTGGTCATCATCATCGGCGGCATTGTCGCGGGGATTTTTACGGCCACGGAGGCATCGGCGGTCGCCGTGCTCTATTGCCTCTTATTGGCTTTCTACTACAAGGAAATCAAATGGAAGGACCTCAAACCGATATTCCTGAACGCCGTCGGCACCACCGCGATCGTGATGCTGCTCGTGGGAGCTTCCATGTCGATGTCCTGGGTGATGGCTTACGAACATTTGCCGGAGTACATTGCCAATGGGTTGTTAGCCTACACGGATAGCAAGTTTGCCATCCTGATGGTTATTAATCTGACCTTGTTATTCGTAGGCATATTCATGGATATGACGCCCGCCGTTTTGATTTTCACCCCCATATTTCTGCCCGTCGTCACCACCCTGGGCATGGACCCCGTGCATTTTGGCATCGTCATGATCCTCAACCTTTGCATCGGGCTGTGCACGCCTCCGGTGGGGTCGGTTCTATTCGTAGGCGTAGGAGTAGCCGGCACCACGATTAGCAAGGTCATCCGCCCGCTATTGCCTCTGTTTGCCATCATGCTCATTGTTTTGCTTTTGATTACTTACATCCCGGGGTTGAGCACCTTTCTTCCCCAAATATTCGGCTACTAATGGGACCAATTTTACACATAAATCCTGCCGATAATATCTGTGTAGCGCTTAGCGATTTACCGCAGGGCACTCCAACCCTTGTCAATGGGGAAAGGGTGCGCCTGGCGCAAACCGTACCGGTAAAGCACAAATTTGCCATCCGATCCATTGCTGCGAACGAAGCGGTCATCATGTACGGTATCCCGGTAGGGCAAGCCACCGAGCCTATTCCCAAAGGCGGATTGTTAACGCTGGATAATATCCGCAATATCACCCTTCCCCCTCAAGATTGGACACGCCCTCCTCACTGGACGCCTCCGGAAACAAACCGTTGGCGGGGCCGTACTTTTCAGGGATACCATCGTGGGGATGGGAGCGTCGGCACCGCTAACGTTTGGCTGGTTGCCCCCCTCGTATTTTGTGAAAATCACACCCTCAAACGCTTAGAGGAAGGGTTGTTGCCGGCTTTGGGATATAAAACTGCTCCGGCCAAGCGAGCCGTGCGCCGGCTAGTTGAAGCCTACAAAGGGGGCGCCGATGCAGAGGCTATATTGAATATGCCCCTGGCTCATTACCAAGAGCCGCTGCCCGGAGAAAAGCTTTTCCCCAATGTGGATGGCATCCGCTTCCTGACCCATCATAGCGGCTGCGGAGGCACCCGGCAGGACGCCAGAATGTTCTGCAGGCTTCTGGCGGGCTACCTCAATCACCCCAACGTGGCGGGGGCTACGGTGCTCAGTTTAGGATGCCAAAACGCCCAGGTGGAAGCGCTTAAGCAAGAATTGTATGCTTATTATCCAAACTTTGACAAGCCTTTGCACCTCATTGAGCGGCAGCAGCTTGGCAACGATGATACGTTTTTCGAAACCGCTCTGAAGTCCACCTTTGCCGGGCTAGTAAAAGCCGATAAATGTAAGCGCCAGCCCGCGCCGCTGTCCAAGCTCTCGCTGGGCCTGGAATGCGGCGGTTCCGACGCCTTTTCCGGCCTTTCCGCCAATCCGGTGCTTGGGCTGGTCAGCGACCGCTTGGTAGCCCTTGGCGGCACCTGCATCTTGTCCGAGTTCCCGGAATTAAACGGCGTAGAAAATACTTTGGTGCAGCGCTGCCAAAACCCGGCTTTAGCAAAACGCTTTATCCAACTCATGGAGGCTTACGCCGGGCAGGCCGAACGCGCCGGCTCCGGCTTCGCCGACAACCCCTCTCCCGGCAACATCAAAGATGGCTTACTGACCGGCGCCATGAAGTCAGCGGGAGCAGCCCGCAAAGGCGGCACGTCCCCCATTATGGGAGTATGGGACTATGCAGAGCCCGTACAAGGCCCGGGGCTGCACCTACTTTGCACCCCCGGTAACGATGTGGAAAGCACGACGGCCTTGGTGGGCTCCGGCGCCAACATAGTGATCTTCACTACCGGCTTGGGCACGCCCACCGGCAATCCCGTAGCTCCTCTAATCAAAGTGTCGAGCAATAGCGCCCTGGCCCGGCGAATGCCCAAGGTCATTGACTTTGACGCGGGGGGCGTCATTGAAGGCGCTCGGACACTGGAGCAAACAGCCGACGCTTTGCTGGAACTGCTCATCGAGGTGGCAAGCGGACAACCGACCCAAGCGATGCGTAAACAGCAGGAAGACTTTATTCCCTGGAAAAGAGATATTTCACTATGAGTAATACGCTTTCTTTAGACTCGGAATGGGCAGGCCACCCTAACCGCTTGCCACTGCGCATCCTGCAGTTCGGCGCCGGTAATTTCATACGCGCCTTCGTAGATTGGATGGTGGAGGTACTTAATGAAGAAGCCGGTTTTAATGCGGGTGTTGTAGTGGTTAAGCCGACAGCAGGGGGTGACTACGAGGCTCTGCGGGCGCAAGACGGGCTTTTTCACGTCTTATGCAGAGGTTTGCAAAATGGAGAAGCCCTGGAAGAATTCCGGTTGATAAAGTGTATTCAGCAGGTTATACACGCCTCCCAGAACTGGGATGCTTTCCTGGCTACCGCTCAAATCCCAAGCCTCAACATTATTACCAGCAATACTACCGAAGCGGGAATTCAGTTTGTGGCCGCCGACCGCTTTGAAGACACCCCTCCATCGGCTTTCCCGGCAAAACTCACCTGCTGGCTCCACCGTCGTTTTCAGTACTTTGAGGGGCGGAAAGAAGCAGGCTGCGTCCTGCTGCCCTGCGAACACCTCGACGACAACGGCGACAAGCTCCAAGCAGCCGTCTTGCAGTACGCCGAGCATTGGAGACTGGGTGACTCCTTCGGGCGCTGGCTAAAAACGTGCAACACCTTTTGCAATACCTTGGTAGACCGCATCGTGCCCGGCTATCCGGAAGACGGGTTGGATTATTGCCAAAAAGTGATCACCCGCAAAGACGAATTGCTGGTGGTCGCCGAGCCTTTTCACCTGTGGGCTATTCAGCAACAGCCCGGCCTGGAGGCCTTATTTCCGGTGGAGCAGTGTTCCACCTCCGTTCAGCTTCGCTTTGTGGAAAACCTGGAACTGGTGCGCACACAAAAGATACGCATCCTCAATGGGCTGCATACAATCATGGTATCCGTGGGACTGACGCATGGCTTGTCTACCGTGGCGCAAACGGCAGCGCACGATTACTGGGGCCCGTTTCTCAAAACGGTGGCCCAGGAGAATATCTTTCCCACCCTGCCCCTTCCCGAAAAGGAGCTACAGGCATACCTGCGCGCTACTTTCGAGCGCTTTCTCAATCCTTTCATCGAACATCGCCTGCAAAGTATTGCCCTCAATTCTATTGCTAAGTTTAGAGTGCGCGTACTGCCTTCGTTATTGCACTTTTATAGCAAATACAATACCCTGCCGGAAGGGCTGGTCTTTGCGCTGGCCTGTCTGCTCAAGCTTTACGATAGAAAAGAACTGCCCTTCCGCGATGATTCCGAGGCTGCGCGACGCCTGCAAGCCTACTGGGCAGCGCGGCGCGAGCGCGGCGCGGCCCTCAAATCAGTAGTCGACCGCATGCTATCTGACAACACCGTTTGGGGACGAGACTTGTCTCCCTTTCGGGAACGAACGGTGGCGCATTTGCAACAGCTGGAAGCATAAAGAGCAGCCTGCGTATTGTCCAGTTCGTGCTTCGCCCACTACTCGCCTTTGAACACTGCCTTCCGCTTCTCAATAAACGCCTTAGCTCCCTCCACAAAGTCCTGTGTGCCGGTCATTTCACCAAATATTTCAACTTCTCGCTGAAATCCGTCGGTTTGCGGGTCGAAGTAGGCGTTGACCGAGCGGATGATGCCGCTGATGGCGAGCGGGCCTTTTTCGGCAACCTTATGGAGGATTTCCTTGGCTTTACTAATCTCTTCTCCGGCATCCACCACATGATTAGCCAGGCCTAGCCGGTAGGCGTCCCGGGCCTCCAGCATGTCGCCGGTCATGAGCAGTTCGGTAGCTTTGCTTTTGCCGATATACTGGATCAGCCGTTGGGTACCCCCATAGCCGGGAATGAGCCCAAGGTTAACTTCCGGTTGGCCGAAACGGGCCTTTTCCCCGGCGATGCGGATATGACAGGCCATGGCCAACTCGCAGCCCCCGCCCAGGGCAAAGCCGTTCACGGCGGCGATGACCGGACGGTGGAAACGCTCGATGAGAAAAAAAATATCCTGCCCGCGTTGCGCCATATCCTGGCCCTTACCGGCATCGAGCTCGAGAAACTCCTTAATATCGGCGCCGGCCACAAAAGCCTTGCTGCCCGCGCCGGTCAGGATCACCCCCTTAATGTCCTGCCGGTTGGCGGCATCTTCTCCGAAAAATTGCCCCAGCTCGCGCATGGTTTGGCTATTGAGGGCGTTGAGCGCCTTCTCCCGGTTAATGGTGAGCAAGAGGATGCCGTCTTCCTCCGTCACCAGAAGATTATCGTACTGGTAGGTCATGTGCTGTTCTTTTTTGGTTGGCCTTTAAATTAATAAAGATCGTTAGTAGTTGGTAAAGTCTCCGTAGCTACGGCGTCCTTACCCGCTACCAACTACCCACTCTACCCCATTAATCATCCGCAATCGCCCCCTTATCCGTCATAATCCGCTCCTGGTGGTTGATGGATTCCTGGTGGATAGCCCGCAACAATACGGTAATGAAATCTTCGCTCAGGCCCTTGAGTTGCCCTTTGAGGACGGCTCTTTCCAGGATTTCGTTCCAGCGGGTGGTTTGAAGGATGGAGATATTTTTGCGCTTTTTGTAACGGCCGATATCTTCGGCGATGTTCATACGCCGGCCCAGCAGGTTGAGCAGTTCTTCATCGATTTCGTCGATCTCGTGGCGCAGGTGTTCGATGT
>CAYWHT010000007.1:0-3711 GCA_964458135.1 uncultured Saprospiraceae bacterium
CGAAAATTAGCCATTTTTTGATTAGACAAGGTTTACCCGACCGAACGGGCGGGCGCGAAAACTTTACCCGACCGAACGGGCGGGCGGAGTAAGCTAAATGAGGATTTTCGCAACGCAGTATAATCAAAAAATTGCAATTTGGAGGCCACTACTAAACCCGCAATGGGTTCCATGAGAATTTTAGGTGTTTGAGATATTGGCAGTGAAAAATAGGGATATGGGGTTGACGGCAAACGGAAACAAGCAAGAGCCCTAACCGTCCCGCTCCTGTTCCAGCTCCTCAATAATCGCCCGCACCTCTTCGACCGGCAGATCCACCAAAAGGGCGATATCTTCGATGGGGAGCTGTCGTCAGTGGGCGCGGGCGATGATTTGACGGGTTAGTTCTTCCCGGCCTTCTTCCCGGAACTGCTGCTTTAAGTCCTCTAAAATCGCTTCCCGAATACCCATAGGTTGTCTGGTTTTGGTAATGGATAGAATTGCTCTTTTAAATTTACGCTTAATTTCAGATTGTTCAAAGGTTATATAATAGCTGATAAAGTAGAGCAGTTTGCGGATTTTATCTTTTTCCAGGCCGGTGCAGGAGTACAATCAATCCTGTTTTATCAACAACAATTCTGATTTCAATAACCTTTCTCAAAATCAAAAATCAAAAACCCAAAATCCAAAATCCAAAACCCAAAATCAAAAATCCAAAATCCAAAATCCAAAATCAAAAATCAAAAATCCAAAACCCAAAAATCCACCTACCGCAATTCCCGCCAAATCCTCCCCAGCACCAAAACTCCCACCACCGCTACTATCGTTGCCACCCAGGCCGCAAAAGTATTCCCGTAAATCCAGAATCCCGTGCTAAAGAGCGCCGCGTAAACCGTCAGGCAGCCCACCAGCATGGCGGCAATCTCCAGGGGCAGCCGGCCGGGAACAATGTCTGCCCGGCGCAGCGTATTTTCCTGCAAGGCGCGATCGATAACCGGTCGCCAACCCACCGGTGCGGGCTTGATGAGGCGGTAAAATTCCAGCAGGGTGTGATGCTCCGTGCGGGGCGTCAGAAAGGTGACCAGCAACCAGCTGGCGGTCGTCACGCCTACCCCTAGCAGCAGCTTGCTGTGGCTGGCCAGCTCTCCGGGATGGATGAGCTCTAGATAGATGGCCATCAAAAAAGACACCACCATGGCGGCCAATTCGCTGAAGGCGTTGATGCGCCACCAGAACCAACGCAGTATGAAGATGAGGCCGGTGCCCGCGCCGATCTGCAGCAGGATGTTAAAAGCCTGCAGCGCATTATCCAACACCAGCGCAAACAAGGCCGTCAGCGTCATTAAACCGACGGTCGACCAACGCCCCAGGCGCACCAGCGTTTTATCTTCCGCCTTCTCGTTGACAAATCGGCGGTAGAAGTCGTGCACAATGTACGACGCCCCCCAGTTGAGGTGGGTGGAGAGGGTCGACATGAAAGCCGCCACAAGGGAGGCAATCACCAAACCGAGCAAACCCGCGGGCAGGAAGTTGAGCATGGCGGGAAAGGCCAGGTCATCCTTGACCACCCGCTCTTCCACCTCCGGAAAAGCTTCCTCCAAAGACGCCAAGTCGGGAAAGACGATGAGTGAGGCCAGCGCAATCAAAATCCACGGCCAGGGCCGCAGCGCGTAATGCGCGATATTGAACAGCAGCGTGGCGCCTACGGCGTGCTTTTCACTGCGGGCCGACAACATGCGCTGCACGATATAGCCACCCCCGCCGGGCTCGGCGCCCGGATACCAAACACTCCACCACTGCACCGCCAGCGGCAGGATAAACAAGGGCGCCAGCTGGCTGCTATCGGAAAAATCGGGCAGCAGCCGCAGCTTGCCCTCCAGGTTTTCGTGACTAAGCATATTGCCCAGACCACCCACCTCCGGTAGGTTGATAATAATAACGGACGCCCACACCATCCCGGTCATCGCCAGGATAAACTGGAAGAAATCAGTCAAAATAACCCCGCGCAAACCACCCAGGGAAGTGTACACCACCGTCACCACCGAGGTAATGAGTACCGTCTGCAATGGGCTCAGCCCCAGCATCACCCCACCGATCTTGATGGCGGCAAGGGTGACCGTAGCCATGATCACCACATTAAAAAATACGCCCAGATACAGGGCCCGGAAGCCGCGTAAAAAGGCGGCGGGCTTGCCGTGGTAGCGCAGCTCGTAAAACTCCAGATCGGTCAGGATGCCCGAGCGGCGCCACAGCTTGGCGTAAACAAATACGGTGAGCATGCCGGTGAGCAGAAAAGCCCACCATACCCAGTTGCCCGCCACGCCGTCGTTGCGTACGATATCGGTGACGAGGTTGGGCGTATCGGCCGAAAAGGTGGTGGCCACCATGGAAATACCCAGCAACCACCAGGGCATGCCCCGCCCCGAGAGAAAAAACTCCTGATAATTCTTTCCCGCCTTTCGCGAGACAATCAATCCGATGGCAAGGGGGATGACGAAAAAGGCGATAATGATTCCCAGATCTAAAGGTTCCAGATTCATAGACGTAGGTTGCGCAGCTCAAAATACGATAATACGAATTGTGGACACATATCCGGAACACTGAATAAAAAAAGCAAGGGTTATCTCCCTTGCCAATCAAAAAAATGCGGCAAAAAGTCTTTTGCAATTTGGTATAGTTGCAAAAAATATTAATTTATTGGGCCCTTACCGAAAGCGAATGACCAATCCTTTGGGGGCCGCCAAAATCACAAACGGCTCCCTTTGAAGTCATTTTTTAGTCTTGGCGCAGCCTTGGGGGGGCGCCTACTTACAGAACCCCGTAACCGAATTATCGCTATGGTTGTCATCCACCCCACCCAAAACTTCATCGAAGAACTCCGGCAGGATCATTCCATGGAGGCTTTAGTACAACAGAAATTGCAAGAGCTCACGCACCGCCGGGAAATTAAGATCAACCAGACAAACCTGCGCTGTTACGACCGCGGCGGCGGCATCTGGGTGCTCAAGCTGCGCGGCAAAGGACAAAACTCGCGCATCCTGATGCAGGAAATCTACGATACTGGCGCCAACGGAAAGCACCAGCTGTTTATCGTACGTCGGTATTACTCCCAACGGGACTACGACAAAAGGTGGCGCAACAAGGATGAGCTCTACGCCGAGCGCGGTGAATTTCCGGATCGCTACCCCCTGGAGGCCGAAGAAAAAGCAGCTGCGCTACGGGCTTTCGCCGAAAGGACCGCTCCCCGCAAAACTCCCAAGCCCTACCTCCCCGGGGAACTGTACGAGTGGTTGGAAAACTTTAGCGTTGACCACCTTTTTACGGTCTACGAATCCAACCACTGGAGGGTTTCGGCCTCCGAACTGAAGACTTGCGGCCAGGCGCTATTCGACCTGATCCGCCAACTCATTCACCAACCCGCTCAGATGGCCATAACTTCCATCGAGCATCCCCACCGCCAGATCGGAATGGTTGGTAACGAACGGGTGCAGCTAGTATTCGAGGAAACCGATATCGTGGAAGAGAGCCAGGTCTGGAAATCGAGCAATAGTGCAGCAAAAAAAACCTTTCCCGTGCTGCTGCTCCACAACTGGGCGCCTATCGGAGAAGGGGAACGATTGCGCGACATCCTGCAGCAATGCCGCGATTATGAGCCCCTCCAGCAAATTACCGACGGGCGGTACCGGCGAAGCGACATCAGTCGCGGCGCCCTGCGCGGCTACCCCGCCCTCG
>CAYWHT010000007.1:3721-20831 GCA_964458135.1 uncultured Saprospiraceae bacterium
GGAAAACGGCGCCCGTTACTGGTTCGCCATGCAACAACATTCCCGCAAATCGAACCTAGCCCTCTCCCGCGAACAAACCGAGCTGCTGGCAGCCTTTCCCTTTCCCCTCTTCCTCAACGGGCAGGCCGGCAGCGGCAAGTCTGAAATCCTGATGTATCTCTTTGCCCACGTCTATTTCTTACAACGCCTCGAAGCCTTCACCGGCGAACCGCTCTTCCTGACCGAAAACGAAGAGTTGCTCAAGCAGGCCCGGCACGAGACCATGGAGAAGATCAATTTCAACTCCCAATACCACGAACTCGAAGACCTGGAGGCCGAGCCCCTGGGCCAATACTTCTCTACTTTCCGCGACTTCCTGATCCAGCAGTTTTTTAGCGGGGAGGAGATCGAGGCGGAACCCTTCCCCGAATCCAAATACGTCAACTTTCACCGTTTCGAGCAGCTCTACGAAGCATCCTACTTGCCAGGCCACTATAAAAGAAAGTATTCGGCCGAGCTGGCCTGGTTCGTCATCAATGCCTTTATCCGCGGATACGACCAGGAGCGGGAAGAGCTCCCCCCCGATGCATTCGCAAGCATCCTCAGCAAGGATCAAACCTATTTGGAGGCGAGCGTGTACCGCGAAATATTCGACAATGCCTGGCGCCGATTCTATCAGCCCATGCTGGAAAAGGAAGGCTACTGGGATCGCCTGCAACTGGTGCGCCAAGTGATGAAGCGCTACAACCGCCTGCCCCCCGAAAAAAAGCGCACCGTCATTATTTGCGATGAAGCGCAAGACCTGACCAAAGTAGAGTTGCGCTTTCTCATTCAGCTATCCCGCTATACCGATTACAACTTGAGCGGTTTTGAGCGGGTGCCTATCATCCTTGCCGGCGATCCCTTCCAGACGGTCAACCCCACGGGCTTTAACCTAAAGCAGGTCAAGCGACTCTTCAGCGAGGAGATCGCCGCGGCCTCGGGCATCCAACTCAAGGGCGATGACCTGGTCAAAACCCTGGAGTACAATTACCGTTCCGCGCCGGAGATCGTCAACCTCGCCAATCTTGTTCAGTACGTTCGCTTCCGTTATCTTCGCCATTCCGAACTGAATAAGCCGCAAAGCGCCCGCCGCCTGCGCACCGGGCAGCTTCCCCAACTGCTGAGCTTCGAAGCCGCCGAGCACGAGGAGCTGGCCGACAAGCTGCAGAACGATGTATTGATCGTCCCCTGCAACAATGGCGGCGAAGAAGATTACCAAAGCGCGCACCCCTGGTTGCAACCTTTCATTGTCAAGAGCGCCTCCCGCGCCAAAGGCTCCGAATACCGCACGGTGACCCTCTACCATTTTGGCGAGGAATTTGTTCGGGATTTCGGGCAGCGCTTTTTAGAGGAATTGATGGACGATGAGGACATGTTCAACGGCCTCCGTCCCGGAGAGCGCTTCCGGCTGGCGTTTTTCTTTAATAAGTTGTACGTAGCCATTACCCGCGCCCAGGAAGCGCTTCGCATCCTGGATACGGAGACGGGGATGCGCGGCTTTTGGAACCATTTTCGCAAACATCCCGCTTTGCTCCGGCTACCGGCCGACTGGGCCGGAGTAGAAGCAACCCGGGCCTACCACTGGCAGGGCGTCGACCAGCTGGCGGCGGCTGATTTCAAGCAGGCGCTGATGAATGCGGAAATGGCCCGCGAGCAGGGCAGCGTGCAGGGCGATGCCGAACGCATGGAAGAAGCCGCCCAGTGGTACGCCAAGGTGGCGGGGTACGAAGACGATGCGCAATACTGCCGGGCGATGGCCGCGGAATTTGCCGGGCGATGGCAAGAGGCAGGCAAGCGCTACCGGCAATGCCGGGCAAGCTATTTCCCCAAAGGACGCAATCCGGTAAGCGAAGCCAGCCGCTGTTACTGGATCGGCGGCTGCTGGTCCGAATTACTGGAATTACACGCTGATGCCGAACCCAGCCTCTACCGCCGTCGACGGCTGATCGCCCGCATCATGATCGGGGAGGCCATCGACCCACAGACCGTCATCCATTACGGCGCAAAGCTACAGGAAAGCATCACCGGTGATCCCGATTTGCATCACCGCATCGAATGGAAAAATGATTTTTACCCGCAACTTATCCGCCAACTCCGGGCGCAGGAAGATCGATTGGAAGGCCGTTTCGCCGCGTTGGCCGAAGCCCTCGACGGCTACCAGGATCCGCCCCGGGCACTGACCAACTGGATCGCCGAACTTTACTTCCGCGCCGGTCAGTACGCCGCCGCCCATCGCCGCTGGCAAGAAGCAGAACATACGGAACACCGGAAATACTGGATCGCGGGAGAACGCGCTGCGAGTGATCCCAACGAGCGCCTTTACTTCCTGCAACGCATGGGCGAGACGAAACGCATCCTCGAACTATACCCGGAAGTCGCTGATCAATTGGACGGGGAGCGTCTGCAGCTCGTACAGCAACTCCTTTATCAATCAACGGCGGTGGCGGCCTTCACCGAGCTGACTCACAATCGCCTGCGTTCGTGGCGCGAAACCCTGAAGCTCTTGCTGGAAGATGAGGAGCCCGACCGCATGACGCGCTTCTTCGGCGCCGCTGCACCGTTCGTACTGGCCGCTCCCCCGGCGGCCGACGGTCCGGAAATTCGCATCGCAATGGCTCGGCTCGCCCTGCAGTATCTGGAGCGTCACGAAAACCGGCTAGCCGGAAGCCTGCAAACTAACTTAAACGGCCAACGGCGCGAAAGCCGCCGCCAGGAACTAAGCCGGCAATTGCAGCGGGATGATTACCGCTGGGTGCACGAACTAATGCACCACACCTTGCGCCTGCTGGCCCACGCTCCCGGCGTTCCCGCCACCCTGGCCGACGCCTTCGAACTGCCCGTCTTCAACTACCTACGGTACGCCAGCGGGCTGATCACTAGCATACTGGATGGGCTGGAACTGGCCGCCTGCATCGATCGCTGCTGCCTGACCCTGAGCCGCAAGCAACAATTATACACCAAAGTGCCTAACTTCCTGTTGCGCAACAACTTGTTGCCAAATACTTACCGCTACATCATCGAAGAGCGTTTCTGGAAAATCCGCTACGCCATCAACGCTCGCGAAACCAACGACCGTAAAGCATTACTGAGCGAACTGCACCACACCTTCGAGCGCTTCGGCGAAGATCTCCCCCTCCAAAGGACTTCCATCGCGGAAGAGGACCTCCGCCTCTTCGCCCATCTCCCCGACACCCCAAGCGTGGCCGAGCTGCGGCAAAGGGCAGCCTCTTTTCACCTAACTGAAGATCAAGCTACCCCCGTCGATCCCCACCAAAGAATCAAGGCGCTGGAACGGGAAAACGCATGGTTGCGCAAAGAGAATGCAAATTTGTGGAAACGAATTCGGCGGTTGGAATAAGCGCGGAGGAAGGAGAAAGTATATCGCCTGCTTTCTCCTCCCCGGCATTTTTCACAATCGGCATTTTTTGTCTTTGGTAAAAGAACAAAGTCCTTACAATTTTGTAAATGACAAGTTGTTTTCCCGCCAACGCCTAAATCCCGAACATATCTTTGTTTTACGCCCCGGCGCCCTGGCCTTACTGTGTGCGTCGGGGTCTTTTCGTTGGGTTTAAAGGTACGGAATTAAGCGGGGATTTGGAGGATTTTTTAGGAATGGCGAAAGGACCCCTTCTCCTCTCCCGGCTTCACCCCTAAATAAGCCAATCGACTCAACGGAAAAAACCAATGATCTTCATTGCCCACCCACCCATTCATCCATTCATTTCCAACAGAAAACCTTAAATTAACCCCACAACTCAAATCGCGTTTCCATCCATGTCCACCATTAAGCAAAAGCAAGCGCGGCAGTTGCTGCTGAAGCTGCAGAACGAAAACCGGCGCAGCGCCTTCCTCAACGCCCTGCCGGGCAAAAGCTCCGGCAAGTTTGATTTGGCGGCGCTGGATACGCTGGCGCCGGATTTGAGCGCGCAGTTGCTCGACCGCTTGCTGCACCAGAATGGCTTCAAGCTTTCCTTGCGGTCCGATCCGACGGGGGAGGAAGAGCGCGATCGCGAGGCGGCGCGCTTGCAGCGTCGACTGCGAAACCTGTACCTGCGCGGCAAGGACATCCAGGCGGAACGCGGCCTGCACGTGCTCTACATCGGCTACCCTTTGCTACAGCGGGAGGCGCCGCGTGGCGATCAGGGCAATGTTTTGGCCCCCCTCTTCCTCTGGCAGGTTTACCTAGAACACAGCTACAACTACGCGCGTTGGAGCATCCGCCGGTACAAGAGCGACGAGATTAAGCTGAACGTATCGCTTAAGTTATTCCAGCAGGCTCGGGGCGAGATGCCCATTCCCGATCTGGAGGAAGAGCGCCTCACCGACGGCCTGCTCGACGCCGAGGAGGTGCAGGACTACCTCGACCAACTCGGGCAACTGGAATCCTACCCTGCTCCGCCTGCCGATATGCTGGATCGCGCTTGCCGGGAAGGTTTGCACCCCCTCCCCGCCACGCGCGGCGAATTATTTTCCGAAACGCCCGCCCTGCCTCGCTACCGCATTCACAACAGCGCCGTTCTGGGCCTGTTCCGCGCGGGTAAGGAAGCCATCGTGCGCGATTTGCAACAGTATCTGGAACAGGGCGACATTCCCATCGCCCACGAGGCGGTGGAGATCGAACGCTTCGCCGCCGTCGGGCTCGACCCCAGCCAGCTACGAACGCTGGAGAGCGTGCGCGTCGATAAAAACCAGGTCATCCACGGGCCGCCCGGCACCGGAAAAAGCCAGGTGCTGACGGGCATCATCTCCGCCGCGCTGAGCAAGGGTAAGAAGACGCTGGTCGTCTGCGAGAAGATCACCGCCCTCGAGGTGCTGCGCAACAACCTCGCCGCCCTGGGCTTCGACCAACAGGCGGCATTGATCAGCGACGTGACGCGCGATCGCCGGCAAATTGTTGAAACCGCCCGCAGCCTGAGCGAAAAGGAAGCCCGGCAGGCGCCCCCGACCCTGCCGCTCGACTTTATCAAAGATTTCCACATCGAAGAAGAGCGCCACCATCGCCACCTGCGCACCCTTCGCAAACCCGTGCTCTACGATTTCCTCTGGACTGATTTGGTCGGGCACTACCTGCACGTAGCCGATGCGCCGGAGGCCGAGCTCAGCGCCTCCCTGCTCGAACAATGGCGCGGGGAAGACCGCCAACTGCTGGAAAAGCTGCACCAGCTCGAATATTACTTCCAAAACCTACGCGAGCCCGAGCTCTTCTTCCGGCTCATAGCGCCACGGGAGGAAGCCGACGAAATACGCCTCGCCGCCGAAATTGATCCCCTATTGCGCATCCTCGGGGAACTGGCCCCACAGATGACGCGCACCGAAGCCGAAGCCGCCCGGGAGCTGCGCCAGTTCTTCGATCGCCAACTCGAACAGCTGGAAGAACAATGGCAGCGCTTCCGCACCCACGTGGCTGACTGGGAGGGCTATAAACCCCAATTGAAACGCATCATCCTTTACGGCGGCGGGCTGGAACGCTGGGTCAACCGCCTGCTCACCCAAAGGGCCTACGACGCCGCCAAGGGCAGCCTGCAGCAAGCCGGCTGGGCGTTGGAAGACTTCCTGAAGACCGCACAAAAGCTCGACGAAGCACCGGCCGATATCGGCATCAACTACGCGGGCGTCGACCGGCTCAGGGACTTCCTCCACCGTCTACGCCGCCACCGCGCCAAGCTGGAAAACGATCGCGACGCCCGCTGGAAAGCCATCGCCCGGAACCTGCCGGCCTGGGAAGAGAAGCGCCAAAGATTGGAAAACCGCTTCCACGACGCCCTGGACCCCGTACACCACCTGCAACGTGCAGTGTTGCTCGCCGGGAAAAAGCACCCCAAAAAGCTGCTGGCCGGCCTGCAAGAATTGCGCGAACGGCTCTCCGAATTTGAAGACTTCCGCCGCTTCCGCGAAATCTTGCAACAGCTCGGCATCCGGTACGATGACGCCAATTACCGCGTGCTCAAAGTCATCGAAGGTCAAGCACGCGCCACCAAAAAAGCCCTCCTGAAATCGGCCATCGAAAAGAGCGATACTGCGTCTATCCTCGCCAAAGAAACTACGCTGGAGCAGTTGCGCGGCCACCTCCAAAAATACCGGCGGGCCGTACAGTCGCGCATGCAGGCCGCCGCCTACGAGCTCAAAGAGCGCGGCATCGCCGGCATCGAAAGCGAACAGATCAAATTGGCCCGCCTTTTTAACCTGCGGGGCAGCAAGGGGCGCAAGCGCAACCCGCTGAAATTTATTACCCAAGCCTTTCCCAAGGCCTTTACCGACCTGTTTCCCGTCATTCTGACGACGCCGGAAGTCGCCTCCACCCTCTTCCAGGGCAAGCGGGCGTACTTCGACCTGGTTGTTTTTGACGAGGCCAGCCAAATACGCCTGGAGGACGCCGTCTGCGCCATGGTCAAGGGCAAGACCATCATCGTATCGGGCGACGAGCACCAGATGCCACCCTCCAACCTCTTCGCCGGAGAATTCGAACCGGAAGACGATCCCCAAGACGAGCTCGCCGCCCTGCGTGAAAGCGTGGCCGATAGCGAGTCTTTACTCGATTACGCCATCAACAACCTGGCCTTTGAGAATCGCTACCTCGATTTCCACTACCGCTCCTACCACCCCCGGCTGATCGATTTCTCCAATGCCGCCTTCTACGGCCGGCTGCTGCCCATTCCTTCCGGACAACATTACGTACCCATCGAATTTCTGCGTGAGGCGGGCGTCTACCGCAACCGCACCAACCGGCAGGAGGCGGAGCGCGTGGCGGAGGTGCTGGAACGCATCGCCGATACGGCGGATGGAGACCTGCCCGCCGTGGGGGTAGCCACCCTCAACATGCAGCAACGCGATCTCATCTTTGAGCACTTGGGGGAGCGCGCCGGTCAGGACGAAACTTTCGCCCGCCAGCTGGCGGGGCTCGAGAAAGCCGGCTTATTCGTCAAAAATCTGGAAAACGTGCAGGGCGACGAGCGCGATATCATGGTCATCAGCACCACCTTCGGCCCGGACGGCCGCGGCGCCTTCCGCCGCAACTTCGGTCGCCTCGGTCAACAGAACGGCTACCGCCTGTTGAATGTGCTCATCACGCGGGCCAAGCAAAAACTGGTGGTCGTCTCTTCCATCCCCGCCGCCGAGACCCGTCAATATCCCGATTTATTGGCGGCCGACGAAAGCTGGGCGCGGGGTGTTTTCTACGCCTACCTGCAATACGCCGAAGCCGTTGCTCAGCGCAATCTGGCGGGCGTGCGCCGGGTATTGCAGCACCTCTACGACCGCAACCGCCACCAGCCTCCGGCACCCGCCACGGGCCTGCAGGATGCGCCCTTCGAAGAGGAAGTTTTCCACGCCCTGCGCAGAACTTTCAGCGAAGCGGAGATCGGCTTGCGAGAGCAAGAGGGCGCCTTCCGCGTCGACCTGGTCGTGCGTCCCGAATCGGCGCCCGGCCTGCAGGTGGCGGTGGAATGCGACGGCGCCCCCTACCCGGAAGGCTACGCCAACTACCATTACGATTTGCACCGGCAGCAAATACTGGAGCAATCGGGCTATCGCTTCGTGCGCGTATGGTCGAAAAACTGGTTCCTCAATCCCGACTTCGAGGCGCGCAAGCTCATCCTGCTCATCCAGGATATGGCGGCGCACCATGCCGAAAAAGAGCGCGCGCTGCCGCCTCTGCTCCGCCCACTCTTCGGGGAAGCGGTAGCCGATACCGGCGGCCAGGAACCCCCGCAAGCCACGCCACAGATTCCCACCATGGCGGATGCCGCGGCCGCAGCCGCAGCCCGCAGCGCCCCGGTCAAAGACAGCCTTGCCCTAGACTTCGGCCATACCGTCACCCTCCACGAACTTACGACCGATCAGGCGTTGCCGCCGCTAGTGTACGCACACGAGAATAATTTGAAGGAAGGATGCCTGGGGTGCCGCACGCCGCTGGGAGCAAGGCTACGAGGACGAAAGGTTGGAGAAGAGGTCGGGTTCAATGGGTACCGGTACCGGGTAGTGTCGGTGCGGGAATGATGAAATGGCGCCCGTCTCTTCCAGGACGGGTCAAGGCGTTCAATCAAGGCTTTGGCCCCATCCATCCATGCACCCTCACTCAACTCTCCACCCCATCTCCCCAGGCAAAAAAACCTCCATTTCCCGCACCGGCTGCCCATCGCTCCATTGGCCGAGGCTGCGTTGTTCTTCTGTATCGCCGAAGGCGCAGCTGCAATGTTCGATGTGGCGGGTGCAGTCGATCAGGGCGTCGAATAATTTCCAGAAGCCGTGGTGGTCGATGGCGTTGGTTTGGGAAATTTGCAGGGCGCGCAGGGCGGAGAGGTTGCGGAGCCCGGAGTCGAAGGCCAGGTCGACGCAATAGGCTTCGTTGTGGGAGGCTTCCAGGTCGGGCTCGCCGTGGTCGTCGGGGTAATAGCGCAGAAGGTTGCGTTTAGGGGTATGGATAGCGGTTTCGAAAACCAGGTTGCCGAATTCGTAACCGACAATGATATCTTCGCTGCCCTGTACGATGAGCAGGCGGGTATCGATGGGCAAGTCCTCGTAGGATTCCAGGCGGCCGCCGGTCAGCGGGCCGGTGCCGGGAGCAACCAGCATGATGCCGGCGGGGCGCGGGATATCCAGGGATTCGTACTTAACCCCCAGGAAGGCGGAGATGACCCCGCCGTAAGAATGCCCCACCATGCAGAGGGGGGCTTGGGTGGGGTTGATATGCGCGCTGTCGGATTGCAGGCGCGCCAGGGCGTTGGCGATGGCGCTTGCGGCATTGTGGGCGAAGGTTTCGGGCAGCGGGCTGATCAAGTTGCGCTGGTAGCGCGGGAAAATGACGGTATTGCCGCGTCGCGCCAGATGTCGAATCCATTGGCCGTAGATCATGGGGTTGTACGAACCGTAGCCGTGGTTGAAGACGACGACCGGGGCCGAATCGGGGCGCGGGGCGGCGGGCTCGAACAACCAGTAGCCGTCGGCTTCGGAAGCGTAATCGTACATCCGCACGCTATCGTGCGGATAAAACCGCCCACCGGGGCCGTCGGAGGGTTGCTCCGGCCCGTTGATGGGCCGGCTGCCCACAATGGAAAGGGAGATCAACATCGAAAAAAACCAGAAGATGCGCATGTTTTACCCAATATTTGCCAGCTCTTAAAATAAATGTACTTTTACCACAAATCGCAGCGGAATGCCCGAATCCAAGTCAGACCGCACGGTAGGGGTTATCGGCGCCGGCAGTTTCGGCACGGCGATTGCCAACCTGTTGTCCTACAATGTTGATGTGCTGCTGTATTCCAGAAACAAGGAACTGGTCGAAAAGGTTAACCGCACGCAGGAGAACTTTGGCGTGCGCCTGTCATCGCGTATCCGGGCTACTTCCGATCTGGCCCTGCTGGCCGAACAATGCACCCTCATCTTTCCCATCGTGCCTTCGGGCAACTTTCGCCGGATGATGCAGTCGCTCGGTTTCTATTTACGCCCCTACCACATCCTCATTCACGGCACTAAGGGTTTTGATGTGCACAGCTTCAACGGACCACTGGAAGAGAACGGCGATCTGACCCCCGACCAAGTGCATACGATGAGCGGCATCATCCAGCAGGAAAGCTGCGTAGTGCGGGTGGGCTGCCTGTCGGGCCCTAACCTGGCCCGGGAAATCATGGAGGGCCAACCCACCGCCACCGTCATCGGCAGCCAATACGAAGAGGTAATCAACCTGGGCAAGGAAGTGCTCACCAGCGAGCATTTTCACGTCTTCGGCACGCACGACCTGCTCGGCGCCGAGCTGGCGGGGGCGCTCAAGAATATCATCGCCATCGGTTCGGGGATCCTGAAGGGCAAGGGGTTGGGCAAAAACATCCAGGCGATGCTTATTACGCGCGGCCTCATCGAGATGGTGTATTTTGGCAAAGCCATCGGCGCGACGAGCCGCGCCTTCTTCGGTACGGCGGGGGTAGGCGATTTGGTGGCCACCGCCACCAGTAAAGACAGCCGCAACTTCACCTTCGGCTACCGCTTGGGACTGGGCGAGCCCATCGAAGATATCGTCAATTCCATGCCCGAATTGGCCGAAGGGGTTCGCACCCTTAAAATTGCCCAACAATTATCAAAATATTATAAATTGCGGGTCCCGATAACCATGATGCTCTACAACGTCGTATTCGAAGGGTACGATATCGACAAGGCCATTCACTTTTTGATCACCTACCCCTACGATGTTGACGTCGATTTTCTCTGACACCACAATTTAACCTTTTTTATGAACCCGATTCTGAAGCGAATTTTGCCGCATATTGCCGCCGTGCTCGCCTTTTTGGCGCTCTGTAGCCTATATTTTTTGCCCCAATTGCAGGGCAAGGTCGTACAGCAGGGCGACGTTATCCAGTACCGCGGCATGACGCAGGAGATCCTGGAATTTTACGAAAAAAGCGGCCGCAAGCCATTGTGGACCAACGCCATGTTTGGCGGCATGCCCACCTACCAGATTAATATGCCCAACCGCGGCAATCTGCTCTCCCAGGTGGAAAAAGTCATCCGGCTGGGTATCGACCACCCCATTGGTCGCTTCCTGGCCGCCATGGTGGGCTTTTATATTATGATGGTCGTCTTGGGGGTCAACAAGTGGCTCAGTCTGATCGGGGCCATCGCTTTCGGGTTCACCACCAACAATTTCGTACTCTACGAGGCCGGGCACATCACCAAGCTGCGAGCCATTTCTTACTTTCCGCTCATCGCGGCGGGCATGCTGCTCAGCTACCGGAAAAGCTACCTATGGGGTGGGGTGGTCTTTGCCCTGGGCCTGGGATTGAACATCCACGCCAACCACCCGCAGATGAGTTATTACCTGGCGCTGACGATTCCTTTCTTTGCCGTGGCGCGCCTGCTGTATGATTTGCGCCGCCAGGAGGCGATGCATTTCATTAAGGCTTCGGCCATCCTGCTGGCCGGAGCCTTGGTGGCGGTAGGCGCCTCTACGGCCAGTCTGTGGACGACTTACGAATATTCGCGCTCTACCATGCGGGGAGAACCCATCCTCGAGCAGGAGGATGACCGGCAGGCCCGGGCCGAAGCCGCCAGCAGCAGCCAAACCGAAGGCCTCGCCTGGGATTACGCCATGCAGTGGAGCAACGGAACGATCGATATCTTCTCCTCCTTTATTCCGGGGGCGGCTGGGGGCAGCGGTCAGGAGCCGCTACCCGACGATTCGGCCATCGTGCAGGATATCCAAAGCAAGATGGGACAAAGGCTGCCTTCCGACTTCCGGTTTCCCCTGTACTGGGGCGACCTGCCCTTCACCAGCGGCCCCATCTACTTTGGCGCCGTCATGGTCTTTCTCGCGCTCGTCGGCTTCTTTTTGATTAAGGAGCCGGTAAAGTGGTGGGTCGGTCTGGGCAGCCTGCTCACCTTTATGCTTTCTATGGGGGATAATCTCGAAACTTTCAACCGGCTGGTGTTCGATTACCTACCGCTGTACAATAAATTTCGCACGCCCAATTCGGTTTTGAGCATTTCTTCTTTCCTGTTTCCCTTATTGGGTGTTCTCGCCCTCAACGAACTCCTGCAAGAAAAGACCGACCGCAAGCGAGCACTACGCGCCCTGTACTGGGGCGGCGGTATTGCGGCGGCCATTGCCGCATTTTTCATTTTGCTGGGCCCCTCCTTCTTCGACTTTAGCTCGGCTTCCGATCAGCGTTACGTGCAGGCGGGCTACAGCCAGGAGGCGATCGTCGCCGACCGCAAGGCTTTGATGCGCTCCGACGCCTGGCGTTCGCTCGCCCTGGTATTGCTAAGCGGCGGGCTAATCTGGGCCTACCTCAACCAGCGCGTTAGAATGGTCTGGGTGCTGGCCGGCGTCGGTCTGCTCACTTTATTTGACGTATGGGCGATTGGCAACCGCTACCTCAACCACAGTAGCTTTGTTTCCAAAAACGACTATCAGGCCAACTTCCAACCCCGACCCGTCGATCAGCAAATCCTGCAGGATGCCGATCCTAACTACCGGGTGCTCGACCTGACGGTCAACACCTACCAATCGGCCAAAGCATCCTACTTCCACAAGACCATCGGTGGCTACCACGCCGCCAAATTGCAGCGCTACCAAGACCTGATCGATCGCCACCTGCGGTCGCGCAACCAAGACGTACTGGACATGCTCAATACTCGCTATTTTATCGTTCCCGGCGGGCAGCAGCCCAATAGTCAACCCCGCGTACAGCGCAATCCCAACGCCATGGGCAACGCCTGGTTTGTAGACACCATCCGCCAGGTCCCCAACGCCAATGCCGAAATCAACGCCCTCAACAATTTCCGGCCGGAACGCGCGGCCATCGTCCACCAGGAATTTAGCGATTACGTGCAGGGGCTCGATCCCGATCCCAACGGCTCCATCCGCCTGACGAATTATCGGCCCGATGACCTGACCTACCAGTGCCAGACGCCCACGGAAAATTTAGCCGTCTTTTCCGAAATCTGGTACAAAGACGGCTGGCAAGCGTACATCGACGGCGAACCCGCAGACCACATCCGCGTCAATTACGCCCTGCGCGCCCTGCGCGTGCCCGCGGGCGAGCACACCATCCGCTTCAAATTTGAACCGAAATCTTACTACATCGGTAAGCCGATCTCGCTGGCTTTCTCTTCGCTCATCATCGCCGGCCTGCTCGGTATGACCACTTACTCGGGCTACAACTGGCGCCGGCGGTTGAAGGAGGAGCCGGCGGCGCCGAAGAAAGCGGCGGGGAAGGGGAAGAAAGCACCGGAGAAGGGGAAAGCCCGGCGGAGAAGGAAGGGATAGGTGGTAGTAGCTGCGAAAGCTCTTACTCCCTACCCACTAAAAACCCTTTCACCACCTGCCAGCGGTACCATATTAAATGCCGGCTCACCGCCAGTCTTCCCCGGAGTAAATAGCCGGTGGCCAGCAGGATGGCGGCGCCTAGCTTGGCCAGGATGAGCAGGAGAGCCCGCAGGCATGACCAGGAAAATCCATGGCTGCAATACAGCCGGCGATGGCTGTAGCCCAGGCCGCGGGCCAATTTATGGGTATAGGGGTATTCCTGGCGAAAGTCGTCGATCTGGTGGTGGACGACTTGCCGGGGGTCGTAATAATACGGCAGTCCCGCCCGGATGAGGCGGCCGAATAGTTCTTTTTCTTCTCCCCCCAACCCACCTTTACCCTTGCGGCCCAGCTCGGTATCGAAAGCACCGTGGCGGTCGAAGAAGTCGCGGCGAAAGGTCATGTTACAGCCGATGGGATAGCCCTTGCCGTTGTATTGGAAAAGCCGGTCTCCTTTATCGTAATGGCTGAAGAAAAGGCTGGCGCTGTAGGGATTGTTCCAGGCCGGGGGCCGCGATTCAAAGCGGGCCAGCACCTTGCCGCCCACTGCGACCGCTTCGGGATGCTCGTGGAAGAAGGCCAGGATGCGCTCTACGAACTCGGGTTCGGCGATGGCGTCATCGTCGATGTAGGTAATGAATTGCCCTTGGGCTTCCCGGATGCCGCGGTTGCGGGCGTAGGACAAGCCTTGTTGCTTTTCGATCACGTAGGTGGCCCGCAAGTCGGGATGTTGGGCGAGAAAGTTGCGGCAGATGGCGTCGGTGGCATCGGTGGAATTGTTGTTGACGATCACCAGTTCGTAGGCCGCCAGGTCGGCAGTTTGGCGGGCAATGCTCTCCAGGCTGTCACGGAGGAACTTCTCGCGGTTGTAGGTGCAGATGATGATGGAGAGTCTTGGGTTCATGGGTTTGGTCTTTAGTCTTTGGTCTAACTACTGACTACTCGCTATGCCTTGGCCGGCGGAGCCGGTTCAGGTAGCGGTAAAAATTGGTTTGGTGGATCAGGTAATCGTTGAATTCCAGGGGGTAGTACCGCAGCGGCACCCACTTCAGGAAGTAGATTGGGCCTGGCCTGCTGCCGCGTTGTTTGAGCAGTCGGTAGAGGTGGTAGGCGCGCTGTTGCCGCGTCATCAAATGTCGGTGTTTGCGGTAATAATTAAAATAGCCGTGCAACTTTTTGGTGGAGGAGGTGATGCGTGGCGCTTCGTGCTCCTGGTGGTAAAGATAGAGCGGTTTGCCCAGGCGGTAGGCGGGCCCGAAGCGAACGATGAGGCGGGTGAAGGCATCATAATCCTGCGCGGCGGTGAGGGAGGTGTCGAAGCCGTCGATATCGAGCAGGTAGCTGCGGGGCGTGATAACCGACTGGGTGGCGTAATTCATCCAGAGGATCTTGCGCAAGTTGATGGGGCCGGGTTTGTGGCTGCGGCGGTTGCCGTTGCGGCGGATGCTCAGGAAGTCGGAACAGACGAACGACCAGCGGGGGTTTTGTTCGTAACACTGCATCAGCAACTCCACGCGCCGGGGGGTGAATTCATCGTCGTCGTCGAGCAGGCCGATGTACTCGCCCCGGGCCGCGCGGATGCCGCGGTTGCGGGTGGCGCAGGGGCCCTGGGGCTGAGCGTTGCGCAATACGCTCAGGTTGGGCGTTTCATCTTGCAGGCGCTCCAGCAGCTGTGGGGTGTCATCCGTGGAGCCGTCATCCACTACGACGATCTCGATGGGGCGGTAAGTTTGCTGGCGCACGGAGCGGACGGCGCGCTCGAGCATGGCGGCGCGGTTGTGGGTGGGGATGATGATGGAGATGAGGGAGTGGCCGAGCAGCTCATTCACACCATGATCGAGAGTAGTTTGGCGGGCCTCTTTCATGTTTTAAAAAAGCTTTTGGTAAATTTCCGATACCTGGTCGCCGTAAAAGTGCTCCCGGGCCAGGTTTAGGTTGGCAGTAATCGGATAATCCGATTTTGCCCGGAGCAATAAGTCGGTAGACAATTGCCGGAGAGGCGTTAAGAAAAAACCGCGATCTTCGAGGTCTTTAAACGATGGGTTGCTTTCCATCATGACCATGGGTTTACCCTGGGCCAGCAGGGTAGTAATATTGCCCATTGCCAGTGGCCGGTAATTTCCGAAAACGCCAATATCCATGCGCTGGAGAAAAGCAAAATACTGGTGAGTTGGATAATATTCGGTTAACGGCCGGAAGTTATCGCCAAAGCGTTTATTACCGACGCGCTGGAGGTATTCTGCATAATCCTTATCACCGTAGGAGAGCGGCACCCACACTACTACCGACTCATGCGGCCTGATTTTATCGAAAGCTTCGAGATGGTTGTTGGAGTAATTGGCGGAATTACCGATGATTACGTTTACTTTTTGCTCGTCAATCGGAAAGGGCGGCGCTGCGTCTTCATCAAAATCCGGTACGTCAAATATCCGGGGATAGATGAAGTATACGAACTCGGCCGGCGTCCGGAAAGCCTGCCGGAAGACTTTGTAATTGTAACGGTTGTAATTATAAAAGTAGGACAGGCGACCGAAAGTTCGCGCTTTCAGGCGATACATGCGGGGAGCCTTGATCCGGTTTTCGTAAAAAATTTCAATCTTGCGAAAAAAGGGAATGCGGTACAGCCAGGGTTTTTGTAGCAAGTTGGACCGATAAATTTCACGGGTCAGCGGACCGTATAGTGGGAAATTAATGCCCGCATTGTTGTAGAGCTCCGCGCCCCAGAACACCCAGCCTATTGGCGCGGCCACCTTGACGGTGTCCAGCCATTCACAAACCCGCCTTTCCAGATAATGGATCAAAAGGCGATCGGAGGCAGTCAGGCCATTGATGTATCCTTCCAACACCTGGCTGTAAAGCGGCGCCTCAATGACCCGTTCGGCATGGCGATTCACCCGGGCGAAAGGCCGTTGCGCCCGCAACAGGAAAACGTTGTTTTCGGGTTGGGTAGAGCACTCCAGAACTTTGCTGATAAAGTCATCGACGTATTTTTCATCCGGGAAAAGGTGGTATATCATGGTCAATTGGCTACCGGTTCTTGTAAAAATCGCGGACCTTGGAGGTAATATATTCAATTTCCTCCGGTTTGAGGCTTACGTATAACGGCAGGCGGACCAGGCATTGCGTGTAGTAATCGGCATTGGGCAGCTCCCGGCCGTCGTGCTGTTTTTTAAAATACTTGCTCTTATGCAGCGATAAATAGTGGAAGACGGCCCCGACTCCATTGGCCTTGAGATGGTGCAGCAGGGCATCCCGTTGCGCTCCCGTCCGACAGAGCAAGTAAAACATATGTGCGTTGAGGGTAGCGTATTCCGGGATGTAAGGCAGTCGGAACATCCCCTCTTCCGCCAGTGGTTGCAATGCTTCCTGGTATTGTCGCCAATGCCGGAGGCGTTGTTCTTGGATGTAATCAATCTGTTCGAGTTGAGCGTACAGGAAGGCCGCGTTCAGTTCCGAGGGAAGGTAGGAAGAGCCGATGTCTACCCAACCATATTTATCGACCTCCCCCCGGAAGAAGGCGGAGCGATTCGTACCTTTTTCCCGGACAATTTCGGCTCGTTCGTTAAACCGCTCGCGGTTAATTACCAGAAGCCCGCCCTCTCCGGCTACGACATTTTTGGTTTCGTGGAAAGAAAACGCCGCCAGATGACCCAATGATCCGAGCGGGCGCCCCCGGTAATAACTGTCTACCGCCTGGGCCGCATCCTCGACGATGTAGAGATTGTACCGTTCGGCCAGGATCGATAAAGCGTCCATATCACAAGCCACTCCCGCGTAATGAACAATCACGATAGCCTTGGTTCTTGGGTTAATGACTTCTTCAATTTTTTCGGGATCGATATTGGGATTGCTATCCTGCGAATCCACGAACCGGATCCTGGCCCCGCGCAGTACAAAAGCGTTGGCTGTAGAGACAAAAGTGTAGGAAGGTACGATCACTTCGTCATCTGGGCCGATATCGAGTAATAGGGCGGCCATTTCCAGCGCGTCGGTGCAGGAGGTAGTCAGCAGGGCTTTTTGGAAATGGTAACGCTCTTCGAACCACCGGTGGCATTTTTTAGTAAACTGCCCGTCACCAGCCAGGCGGCCCGCCTTGACAGCCTGACCGATGTAGGTCATTTCGTTGCCGGTTTCGTATGGTAGGTTAAATCTGATCATGATTTTCAATCCGTTTGCCCGGGGCGGTGTCTTACATCAACGCCCGCCAGATAGATAAATCTTCGCCCAGGAGGCGTTCCGTTTGGTCGATCGTGGGTTCCAGCCGCTGTTTGAGGTATTCCAGCACCTTAGCGG
>CAYWHT010000008.1:0-14051 GCA_964458135.1 uncultured Saprospiraceae bacterium
CCCCATGGATGCCCTGGTGGAAGGCTATCTGACCCGCGCCAACATTTTCGTCCCCGACTCCAACGGAACGGTGGCCCGCAAAATGGCGGTAAATCCCCAGTACATCGGCAAAAACTTTTTTACGGTACCGCAGCGGCAACTCGACTCCTTCCGGCAAGTCATCACCGGTGGCTCGGCCTACCTGCGCGATGGCGCACCCATACGCGTAATCGGCGCGCCGGATACAACGATGCAGTTGGTGGAAAGATAAACCGACAAGGAAGCCCCCCGATGCCGGTTGCTCCGTTGTTCAGCTCCCCGGGTAAGTTGTGACCGCATCCGGTTGCCACGCAGGAGCAGCCCGGCATCAATTCCGAGTAAGGCGCCACCCTTGCGTCGTCCTTCTTTCATGAGCAAAACTTTTAACAACCGTCGAAACCATGCAACTACCAAAAATAGCCATCAAAAACGCCCAATTTATTCTCATCCTGATCCTGATCGCGGTAGTTCTGGGCGTGCAATCCTTTTTGCAGATGCCGCGTTCGGAGGACCCCAACATCAAATTACCGATTTACACGATTGTCGTCGCCTATCCCGGTACCAGTCCGGAAGATATGGAGGAGCTGATCGTCGATCCCATTGAAACGGTGGTGGATGAGGTGGACGATATTACGGAGATGCTCTCCGAAATAGAGGAAGGCCTGGCGGTCATCCAAATCGAGGGCGACTTTTCAATCGATGCCGATGACCAGTACGACGAGATCGTACGGGAGGTCAATACCATCCGGCCCAGCCTTCCCGATGGCATCCAGTTTTTCGAGATCCGGCAGTTTGAACCGGAGGACCGAACCGTCATTCATCAATATGCGTTGGCGTCGGATGATGCCGCTTATGCCCATATGTTGGATCAAGCCGAGGAGCTGGAGGAGCGGCTGGAGGATATTGAAGAACTGAAAGCCGTGGAGGTTAAAGCCTATCCCGAAGAAGAGGCGCGCGTGTCGCTCGACTTTCAGCGGATGGCAAATCAAAATATTTCCTTGCGCCAGGTAGTGGGAACTTTGCAACAAAACAATGCCAACATTCCGGGAGGGGACGTTCAATCGCGCGACAAAACCTTTACCATCAAGACTACCGGCGGCTACGAAACCCTGGAGGAAATCCGCAATACGGTCGTCCATTCCGTCAACGGTAAGATAGTTTACCTGCGGGATATCGCCGAGGTACGGATGGATTATGAAGATCCACGCTGGATGGCGCGTCATAACCGGAAGCGATCGGTATTATTGACGATCAACCTTAAGGAAGGCGCCAACATCCTTCGGGTGTCGGAAAAGATCAAGGCGGTGGAAGCGGAATTTCTCAAACAATTGCCGCGGAGTATGAAACTTTACACTGCTTTCGAACAAGCGCCCGCCGTGCAGGGCCGCATCCAGGATTTTTTCTTCAATTTATTGCAAGGGGTATTGCTGGTGGGGGTCGTTATTCTACTGTTTCTCGGCTGGCGGGCCGCGATCATTATTATGACGGTCATTCCGTTGTGTGTCATTATTGCGTTGGCTCTGCTCAACGGTGCGGGTTATGCTTTACAGCAAATATCTATCGCTGCGCTGGTGATCGCGTTGGGTTTGCTGGTGGATAACGGTATCGTGGTCATTGAAAATATCAAGCAATTTGTCAAACAGGGATGGTCCATCCGGGAAGCGGCGGCCAAAGGGACCGGGGAAGTAGGTTACGCCATTATCAGCTCGACGGTCACTACGCTGCTGGCTTTTTTTCCGTTAACCCAGCTTGGCGAGGGGCCCGGTGAGTTTTTGCGTTCCCTGCCGCTGACGGTCATGTTCACCCTGATTATTTCGTTGATCTTGGCGCTGACGCTGTCTCCCATCCTGGCCGGCCGTTTGCTCAATAGTAAAAGCGCCACGCGGAGCAGTCGGATCGAACGGATGATGGAGCGCATCGTGGCTAAGGTGTACCGACCGGTGCTCGGTTTTGCCTTGCGTCGGGCTTGGATAATTGTCGTACTCGGGTTTGCCCTCTTTGGCTTTGCGCTGAGTTTATTCCCCAGCATCGGGGTGAGCTTTTTTCCGACGGCCGATAAGCCGATGTTGCTCATCAACGTCAATACGCCCAACGGCACCAACCTCGATGGCGCCGATGAAGCCGTAAGCTTTGTGGAAGGAGTACTCGATACCATGGGTTATGTAGAAGACTACACCGCCAATGTGGGGCACGGTAATCCGCTGGTCTATTACAACCGTATTCCGGAAGAGTTCAAGAAAACCCACGGGCAGGTATTGGTGAATTTCACCCACTGGGAGCCCGAGCGGTTTTATTCGACCCTGGCCCGGCTACGGCGCGATTTTGCGGACTACCCGGGTGCGCGCATCACCTTCAGCGAATTGAAAAACGGAGCCCCCTTTGAAGCGCCGATTGTTTTGCGAATTATCGGGGAAAACCAGGATACCCTCAAACGGATTGCCTACGATATCGAGCAGGTGTTCGAGTCGACCCAGGGAGTGATCAATGTCGACAATCCGCTCCGGGTAGATAAAACCCAATTGCAATTACAGCTCAATACCGAAAAGGCGGGCTTGGTCAATCTCACCTATCTGGATTACGATCAAACCGTCCGGGCCAGTCTGACGGGTCTGCGCATCGACAACGTGTCTTTGGAAGACGGCGACGATGAGGAATACCCTTTGGTGGTGCGCATGCCCTTCGATAAGGAGCCTTCCATTGACGATTTTTCGAAGGTGTACGTTGCTACGCGGGCCGGGGGGCAAGTACCCCTCGAACAGGTGACCGAGATGAATTTTAAAGCCGCCAGTTCCGAAATTCGGCATTTCAACCTCGACCAATACGCGGTAGTAACCGGCGATGTAGTCGATGCCGATCAGACGACGGCCATCACCCAAAGGATTCTGAACAAGCTTGAAAATTATGATTTGCCCGACGGCTACCGTTTTTATGCGGCCGGTGAGTATGAGAACCAGCAGACGGCTTTTGGCGATCTGGGCATTATTCTCGTGTTGGCAATGGTGGCTATTTTTGCGGTGCTGGTCCTGCAGTTCCAGTCGGTATTGCAACCCCTCGTCGTGCTGTCGGCCATTCCCCTGGCCGTTACGGGTTCTTTCGTCGCCCTTTACTTGACCGGCTGGTCGTTTTCTTTTTTTGCCTTCGTCGGGTTTATCAGTCTGGTCGGAATCGTCGTCAATAACTCCATCATCATGGTCGATTACATCAATCAATTATTAAAAGAGGACGGCATCGGTTTGGTGGAAGCTATTCGTCGCGGTTGTGAGCGCCGCTTTACCCCCATCGTACTGACGACCGTCACTACGATACTGGGTCTCTTCCCACTGACGGCCTCGGGCACCTCGCTCTGGTCGCCCCTCGGCTGGACAATTATCGGGGGGATGATCTCTTCGACCTTGTTGACGTTGTTGGTGGTGCCGGTACTGTACAGATGGTTTACGAGGGCGTGATGTTCGGGGCTGCGGCTGTCGCTACCCGCGGGTGCCCGCCCGACAAGCCGGGCTGATGCTGGACTGCCCGGAAGCAGTCCAGCATCCAGGCCGAAGGCCTAAGCGTCGGGGACGCGCGAAGCAGCGTCGCCCCAGCATCTCCTTCCTGGCAAATTCCCTAAAACCCCCTATCTTCGCGGCCAAACTAACCGGCCATGTTTTTCATTCTCTCCAAGCTGCTCATCTTCCTCCTCAAGCCCGTCATCTGGATTGCCGGCCTGCTGGTTTGGGGGTTGCTGACGCGCTCTGCCCGGCGGCGGAAACGGCTGATTTGGGGTGCGCTGGTGTTATTGGTATTGCTAACCAACAAGATGATCTTCAACCTTTTTATCGGGTTTTGGGAGCCGGAACCCGTTTTGATGAATGAGATCGAGACGCCCTACGAGATCGGCATCTTACTCGGAGGGTACTCCACTTTTAACATCCGGCCCCTGGCCGACCGCCAGAATTTCAACAGCCGGGCCAACCGGTTTAACAACGCGCTGGAGCTTTACGGCAAGGAAAAGATCGAAAGGTTGTTACTCACCGGTGGCTCGGCCGCCCTGTACCGCAAGAAGCCGCCGGAAGCCGAGGCGACCTACCAGTATCTCCGGGAACTGGACATCCCCGATTCCAACCTGATCGTCGAGCCCGATTCCCGCAATACCTACGAAAATGCCCGCAATACCGCCGAGCTCATAAGACAGCGCTATCCCGGCGCCCGCTGTCTGCTCATCACCTCCGCCTTTCATATGCGGCGCGCCAAAGCTTGCTTTGATAAAGTAGGGCTTCCCGTGGACCCCTTCCCCGTCGATTACCTGCGCGAACAAGCCCGCTGGACGCCCGACTACTGGCTGCAACCCGATGCGCAGCGCCTGGTTTTTTGGGAAATGTTGATAAAAGAATGGGTGGGGATGGTAGCTTATTGGGTGCGAGGGTATTTGTAATGGATAATGGGTAGTTGGACAAGACAGCCACTGCTAAAAGTACTGGCCCAACCCAATCACCACCCCCCGGTTGCCGCGCTCCCGTAAACTCCAACCGTAGTCGAGCCGTAAAACGGCATTATTGGCTTTGGGGGAGATGAGGCGCAGGCCGAGGCCGGCAAAATGTTGCAGCGTGTGCTCCGACCAGAGTTGGCGAATATCTCCGCCGGGGTCGCGCCAGGTGCCCATATCATTAAAGGCGACGCCTTGCCCGTAAAGCCAGGGGCATTTAAAGAGTTGACGGCGGTATTCCAGGTTGAGGGTGGCGGCCGCAGTGCCGCGGTCGATGCGGTTGCCGGAGCCCCGGATGTTGACGCGGCTATCGACGACGAAAGGGGCGAACGGACTGTTTTCGTTGGTCGCGTATCCCAGAGCAAGGCGGCCGGCGAGGGCGCCCTTTTTTCCGATGGGACGGAAACCACGTAGCCGGGCGCGAAACAGATAAAAGGCAGATCCTTTTCCGGCTTGCAGGACGAGCTCCCCCGTCAAATTGAGGTCGATGCCCCGGGGTTGGAGAAGATCGGGATAAACGAGCCCGAGGCGGTACCCCAAATGCAATAATTGTTTCACATCGAGTTGGGCATCGGGGCCCGGAATCAATTCGGGATCGACCTTTAAGAAGTTTTCGGTAAAATAAGTAAAGCTGAAGACGAACCGTTCTTCGGGGCGCAGGTGATAAAATAATTGAGCCCTCAGGCTGTTATTGCGGTATTCGTAATCGACTTGTTGGCTTCCAAAGTACAAGGGCTCGCGGCTGGCGTAGCTTTCGAGTAGGAGCCCCATGCCCCAGCGGCTTTTTCCGATATAGGGTTTGCGGTAGTAGGCCATGCCACCGAGCCGGCCGTCGGTTTTGCGGGCGAGCAGGGTCAGTTCTTCGGCCCGGCCACGCCAGTTGCGGTCAGTGTAGCCGGCCTCCCACCAAAAGTTGTTTTGCAACCCGCCGATGCCCAGGATGGGCAGGCGCGACACTCCCTCCCGCAGCCGGTAAATGAGGTGCAAGCCTTCCGGAAGAGTATCTAGATAATACGAAGCGCCGATTACAGTTTCGAGACTGCGTAGCCTGCGTAAATCCGTAGCCAGCTGCAGGGTGTCGAGCGGCGCGCCGAGGGGGTGCTCCGCCAGGCGGATGAGTATTTGGGTGTCGGTGCGCACCTGCCCCTGAAAGGATGCGCGAACAACCGGCTGCGCGCTCATCCCGGAAAAAACAAATAGGCATAAGATGGCCGTTAAATAGCGCATGGACGTTATCGACTCGTTCTTTAAAAAGTAGATATCCGGATGCCGAAGTTGAGGGTGCTGGCCTGACCGTTGGCATCCAGAATAAATGTATTGCGGAAGTGGGTGTAGAGGAATTCCAGTTCGAGTTTGGGGGTGATCTGGTATTTGGCGCCCAGCCCCGCTTGGTAGAAGTAGTCGAAGTCTTCCTGCCAGAAGGGGGAATAGGCGCCCAGCGTATACAGCGTAGCCCGCTCGGTGGGAAAGAAGCTGAAGATGAGCTGCACCGGGCTGGAAAAACGGTTGATGTGGCCTGCTTCACTATTGCCAATATCTTCCCAGAGTAGATCCAATTCGGTGAAGAGGGAAAAATTGTTGCCGATGCTAAAATCGTTGAAAATTTGGGTGAACCAGATGTCTCCGTTAAAATCGATAAAGGGCCGGTCGGCGGCGCCGGCTAGATCATCACTGGTGGCGAACCAATAGGTCGATTGGATCGAGAAGTTAGGTAATGCTTTAAAGGGCGCGTAGCGGATCTTGGGGCCAACGCCGGTCAAACCGTGCCGGTTGGAGGCGCTTTGCTCCAGGCTGAAGACGTCGAAACGCGAGCGGTCTTCCGAGCCGAAGCTCACCTGGCGGTAGCGCAGATCTATGCCGGCGTTAAAGCGGTTGGTGAATCCGAAGAGGGCGCTGTAATTGAAAGTAAAAAAAGTGGCTTGGTCGCTGAGGCGGCCCTCCTTGCCCGTGACCTGATTGTAGAGGTTGCTGAAGGATTTGAATTCGAATTCTCCTCTGGGAGCGGTCGCGCTCACCACGTAACGGTAATCGTTATTGCCGTCCGGGCCGGCGGGTTGATCCAACAAAGGGCGGCCGCTGCTGCGCTCGTTTAGTGACCAGTCGTAGTTGTAGTAAGTGATTTGGTGATCGGAGGGTAGCGGGTTTTCGCGGTAGCGATTAATAAAGGACCGAATACTGGCTTCCTTGCCGCCGAAATCCTTTCGGTACCATTCGAAAATCTGGGATAGCGCGATTTGGTTGTCGGCCACTCGTATAAATTCCGGATCGTTAAGCGCCTGGCTTGTTTGACGCTCCAATTGGGCTTCCAGCCTGCGGGGCAGGTAGGCTTGGGGAATGATGGGCGGACAGTCGATCGCGCCACATACCAGGACGAAGTGCAGCCGGGCGTCGTCGTAAGTTTTTAACAAATGCTGCTTTTCCAGTTGATCGAGGGTGAGCCGTTCGCCGGCCACAGTAAACCGTTTGGCGTCGAAAAAGCCGGAAACGCCCGATACCGATTTTAGAGGATAGTGCTCCACGACCTGCGCGATGACCAAAAGGTTGTAAGCGTTGATCAGGAAAGCTTTGCGGGCCGGGCCATCCAAACCCTCCAGAGAGAGGTTGCCGATTCGGTCGCGTAGGCGCTGGAGCTCTTCCGGCTTTTGCCGAATGGCGGCGTAGTCTACCCCGTCATTGGAGACGTAGGTTTTCAGAAATTGATCAGTTTGGGTGAAGAAGGCCTCAAAGGATTCCTGGGCGTAGTTGGAGATGGCGCCCAGGAAAAGCATGGAGATCAGGATTAGCTTTTTCATTGTTTAAGGGTGTGTGACAACGGATAAAAGCGGAAAACGGAAGCGTGGGTGACCGTATGCGATCCCAATTTTTCACAATATTTTGGGAACTCACCTTTTTGAGTCGTGATATATCGCAAATCCCACGTCAAACCATTACAATTCATCCTTGTATTAGCCCGGCTACCGGGATTTGCCCCGGCTTCCGGATGCCGTTATTTGAACCAAGCAGGAGGGGCGGATGCTACACGTCAATCAAAGGGCTATTGAGCTTTACGGATATGGTGCACAGACGTTTCAAAAGCTGAGAGCTTGTTGAGATTTTGCTTTTGAGGCGAAGGCCGCCAAATTTTGTGCCGGACAAGACGCGATGGGGTAGTTCAGCCGGATACAGATGACGCGCCCGCCTGCCTAAGGGCAGGGATTTTTCCCTGTCAAGGCTTGCTTTTAGAGTAGCAGGGTGCTGATGCCGATACGCAGGATGGGATGCAGCCGGGTAAATTCCTGCCGGACTTCCTCGTACTTGGCGTTGGAGGCCGACAGGTAAGAGACGACCGGCAGGCAATAAACTACTACCAAAATCAGAGCCACCCAGTAGCTGCGTTTTAGAGTTCGGAAGTCACCGATGCGTCCGGTAACGTAACCCCGGGCCACCACGGCGTAGATCAATAGCACCAGCGCGCTGGCGAAAATTCCACCGGCCAGCGCCAGCCAGGACCACCACCCATAGCTTTCGTGCAGCCATACGGCCCCCCACACCAGGACTACGAGGGGAAGCACCAAAAGAAAAAGCAAAATACTGTTCGACCATGTGCACAATTACGATGCCGGCCAGGGCAAAGCCGCGTAAGGCATCGATTACTTCGATGCGATTTTGAGTGGGTTTTAGGTTAGCAGTTAGCATAGAACAACAGCTTCGGGTAAAGAATTGGGTGTTTTTCAGATCTTACCAATTAATTGTTTTTCCGGCGGGCTCGCCAATTGTTTCGACCAAAGGCGGAAAGTTTAAGGCGTTTTGATGGTAAACGGCGCCCGCCCTCCTTATCGAGAGTGTTCAAGATTCAAGGTTTAATGTTTAATTTTGCCCTCACAATCAAGGATTTGCGAATTAGGTGACACAGTTATTTGAACAGTCTCTCCTTATCCGGACGGGCGCCATTCACCCTCTAACCCCAAAATCCCCTTCCAACCATCCTTCCTTTTATGGGTCTTTAAAGCAAACCACGCGTATTTTCAACCTAAAACCTTCCAGCCATGCTGCGTAATTACCTTAAAATTGCCCTGCGAACCTTTTTCAAGGAACGCCTTTTCTCTTCCATCAACGTTATCGGACTGGCGGTTGGCGCCGCCGTTGCGTTACTGATCTTTTTGTACGTACGCAATGAATGGACCTACGATGCCTTTCACACCAAAGCCGACCGGATCCACCGGGTTTGGGTCAAAGAGCACTACGATGATCAGGTGTTCTTTAACGCCAGTACACCTTTTATTATGGGGCGGGAATTGGCGGCCAATTTTCCGGAGATCGAGCGGGTATGCCGGTACGCGGTGATCAACAACCGGGTGAAGAAAGATGCATTCAGCGAGGAGGAAAGTATTCACCTGGCCTCGCCTACCTTCCTGGAGATGTTTGATTTCCCATTGTTAGAAGGAGCAAAGGAATCGGCCCTCAGCGGTCTCTATCAGGTGGTGCTTAGCCCGGAGATGGCGGAGAAGTATTTTGGCCGGGAAGACCCGGTAGGTCAGTCGTTGGCGATTAATATCGCAGGGGAGTGGCAGGAATACCAGGTATCCGGGGTTATTAGTCCGGCTCCCGCCAATTCCAGCATCCAATACGATATGCTCATCCCTTTTGAGAACATCAAGGCTTTTTCTTCCGAGCGCGGGCGCAACAGCTGGACCATTGTCTTTCCGGAAACCTACGTCGAGTTGGGGGCGGATGTTACGGTGGCGCAACTCAAGGCCAAAACCGATCCTTTTTTCGAACGGGAGGTGGCCCAACGTTACGGAATCAATCGATACGAGGTGGGCTTTCAACCCCTGACGGATATCCATTTAAACAACGATATGCCCACAGCTATTGCGGCGGTAAGTGATTGGCGGTATCCCTATATCCTTTCGGGTATTGCTTTGCTGGTGCTGCTCTTGGCGGGGATCAACTACGTTACGTTGGCCGTGGGGCGATCGCTCGGCCGGGCCCGGGAGGTGGGCGTTCGCAAGGTGGCCGGCGCCAATAGGCTCCAGCTGATGCAACAATTTTGGAGCGAAGCTTTGTTGGTCGCCCTGATATCGGTAGGGGTAGGCCTGGCTTTGGCAGGGTTGGCTTTGCCGGTTTTTAATCAGATTGCGGGTAAAGCCTTGGTTCTCGACGCGGATTGGTCGACCGCAGGCTTCCTGCTCGGCCTGGCGGGTCTGCTCGGCTTGATCGCGGGTATTTATCCGAGTCTGATTTACTCGGGCTTTTCCCCCATCTACGCGCTTAAAGACACGATTAGCGGTAGGGGAGTCAGCAAACACCGGTTGTTGCGGGGATTAGTGGGTTTGCAGTTTGTGTTATCCATCCTGTTACTGAGCTGCACCTTTATCATGCAAAGCCAAATGCAGTACCTGCAAAATAAAAACCTGGGGTTTGAAAAGGAAAGCATGCTCATCTTACCCTACAGCAAAGTGCCTTCCCAACAGGCCGGTCTGGCGCAGGTTTACGAGGAAGGACAAGCCAAAGCCGAATTGCTGCGCAATGAATTGACCGGACTTTCGGGCGTCCTGGATTTGACTACCTCTTCCCACACCTTCGGCACCCCGGGTTGGCAGCAATTGGGTTATACCGATCCGGATACCGAGCAATTCCGGCAGTTCTATCTCAATGCCGTCGACTATAATTATTTGCCCATGATGGAAATCGAATTACAGGAGGGGCGGAATTTTTCGGAGGCCATCACCACCGATGCCGATCAGGCCGTAATCGTCAATCGAACCATGGCCCGGCAATTCGGTTGGGAAAACCGGATGGGGAGTCAGCTTCCAGAACCATTCGAAGGGTTTAAGCTTATCGGCATTACCGAAAATTTTAACTTTGGTCCTTTACAACAGGAAATTGGCCCCTTGATGATGGCGATCGACCAGATGCCCTTGCTGCGGGTTTGTTCGGATCATGTGGCTTCCGATAGCCCCACCTTAAAAATGACCCTGAAGCTGGCGGGGGGCAACCTGCAAAATACGGTGGACAAGGTTCGCCAGGCTTGGAAGAAAGTCGCCCCCGAACAGCCTTTTCACTTTGCTTTTATGGACGATAATCTGGATAAATTATACCGTGCAGAACGCCGGTTGAGCCGGATTCTGGGTATTACGACCGGCCTGGCTATTTTTATTGCCTGTCTGGGGCTCTTCGGCATGGCTACCCTCACCACGGCGCGCCGCACCAAAGAAATCGGCGTTCGCAAAGTACTCGGCGCCTCCGCAACGGATATCGTATTGATGCTGAATAAGCGATTTACCATACTCATTCTAATCGCCAACCTGATCGCCGCCCCGATCGCTTTCTATTTGATGCAGCAATGGTTGCGCGATTTTGCCTACCACGTTCCGATCAGCCCCTGGATCTTCCTGTTGGCCGGATTGCTTACGCTGCTTATATCCTGGCTGGCGGTGAGTTACCAGTCGGTGCGGGCGGCGGTGGCGAATCCGGTGCGGGCGTTGCGGTATGAGTAGTTGATCGTTCGTACGTGCTACCTCATGGGAGGAGCCCTGGCGGGGCATCCGGTTTGTAGCCCCGGGCGTCAAGTAAATAAGACGATGAGCCGGTGTCGGCGCCCCGGCGGGAGCAGCCTTTTTTTGGGGCTGCTCCTGCGGAACGCTAAGCCATCTTTGAACACATTCTATCTACAAACCGGCTGCACCAAACGGTGCGCCGAATGACTATTATAGTCTGACAACTCAGGATTTGTGAAAATATGACGCCGCTATTTTTTCGGCTGGCAAGGCGGAAAACGTAGGCATAGCCTAAGTTCTGTCGAGGCTTTCCAACGCAGCAAGGCGGAACTCCGAGGAGCGAAGCGACGATCAGCGAAGCTAAAAAGAGCAAGTCAGAATTCACAAATTTTGGGTTGTCAGACTATAAACCAACCAAACCGGTACGTATGATCACTTCATCCCGGAACGTCTACATTGCAGCCGCCGTCATCGGTTTGCTGGCGGTGGTGCTGCCCTTGCTGCTACTCAACCGCGATTCGCAGGGCGCCAACGGCCCCGGTGACCAATTATTTTCCGATCACCTTACCCTGCCACCCGCACCCGAGGCGCGGGATGAGGTCATGGACCCCTGGCGCGAGGCCTACATGGCGGGCGACTACCCGCGCGCCATCGAGGTACTGCAGGAGCGGCTAGCCGACAGCACTTACCGCTACCGTTCGGAAGCCCATTTGTACATGGGGCTTTCCCATCTGGCCATCGAAGAGCCGGTAAAGGCCTTGGAGTCGCTCGAGCAAGTCAGCGCTTCCAGCTTCTACTTTGCCGACGCGCGGTGGTGCCGGGTACAGGCCTTGCTGCGGCTGGACCGGGCGCAGGAAGCGCGTCGAGTTGTCGAAAATATTTTGGAAGAGCCCCGGCACCCGCACCGGGAGGAAGCTGAGGCCTTACTGGAGAAATGGAGCGGTCTAATTTTTCGGTTGAAGATTCAAAAAAGAACAAAAATCACTCCCTGCCTTACATGAGGAAGTCATCGCCATTCCCTTTCGCAATATCGATGCCTTCGGTACTGCCGGATCTGTCAATTCTTCGGTGCGCGAGATGAGCAATTGGTTGCTCATGCAGGTCAACGGCGGGCAGTTGCGCCGCGTAATAGATCAATTCATGCATAATCCGGGTTAAAGAGCAGGAAATTATTTCCGCGGCGCCACGCTAAAGGTCTGGCTCCGCAAAGACAATACCCTGATGCTCACCGTGCCCAACCAGCCCGATTATGAGCTATCGGCTGTCAAAGAGCATGAATTTATTTTTAAGGATCTGAAAGGGTACAAGGCCGTTTTTGAGATGAATGGGGAGGAAGAGGAAGCAAGCAAATTGATATTGAACCAGCCGAACGGGCTGTTTACGGCGGAACGGAAAGAGTAGATGCTGGGAATGGTGAAGATTTAGGGATTAATCGTGAATGCCGTACTTAAAGGTTTGGAAATCAAAAAAATTATGTAAGGATTGGTGATGTAAGTCAGCACTAGCTGCCGATCCGGGGTAATGGCCAGGTAGATGGGCTCTCCATTGTAAGTGTAGGTAGAATCCGGGTGCGCCAATTCGTAACTTTCGGCTTTGACCGAAAGCCCGATGGGTTTTTCCAGGAACTGCCGGGGGATTTCCGCAAAATTGGTTCGACCGCCTTCGCCAATTTCCTGAGTCCTGCGATCGTTACCCAGGTCGAGGGTTACTTCACCGGCATTTTCTATAACAGCGTCTTGCCGGCCTGCGGGTCCGTGTACCAATACCGTAAGTTGTAAGCTTGACTGTGAGGGGCGGATCCGAAGAGGGAATAGCCCATCTGATAAAAATTAATTAATTATGAAAGCCGCTACCAACGCGCCGAGCACCGCCCCAAATAGACCGGAGATGCCTAAATAGAGCAGCATGAATAATGCAACCCTCCATATGCCTTCCCCGATACCTAAGCGGAAGATTTGATAAAAAACGAAGACAAAGTAAATCATGGAGGGAATGAAAAGAGCATACGAAACTGTTTCGTAGTCAAAAAACAGGTAAAACGGGGTAAATGCAATCGTCAGCATATTTTGCCAAGAGGTTACATAGGCGCTGATGACCAGGTGTTCGGGATAGTAAAAACCCTTACGTAATACCAGGTAAGTAATCAATGCAGCGAGCGGAACGAGCAAGAGCAGGAAGACATTAAAATAATTTTGGAATAGTTGGCTGATGACCTCCGTAAACTGTAATAACTCTTCCGAAGGCATTTCTTCTGAACCACCGGCCGCTCCCTGACCCATCCGGTAGCCTTCCTTGGCGCCTTCGGTAAAGATTTCGGAGAAATTAAAAAAATAAGTGACCAGCAAGGTGGCAATACCGGCCGAAAAGACCAGCAAACGCAGAGGAGGGACCAATCGGCTGCGGTCTACCAGCAGGTATTCGCGAATGGTTTGACCAGGGCGCACCGTCAGGCCGTAGATAGTGTAGGGTAGGCCACGCTCCAGGTTAAAAGCTTCCAGAGTCTGCCGCCACAGATGCCGAAAGGTGATCCGTGGAGGCGAAGAATGTTCCATGCTGTCGGATTTACACGTTGACCTTCGAAAGTAAAAATTATTTTCAGAAGCCACCAAAAATATTTTTTGACGTGGCTTCAAAAAAAACTGCCTCTGCGCACAGCTTAGCAGAACTTTCCATCCCAGGGCGCATTCGTCACTCGAGGGTAAAAAAGGGTGACGTTCAACGGGGCGGCGTCAATTTCTGATGTTGGTCTACATCAATATCTCAATCGCATTGTTAGCCCGTCCTAATTTAGATTCCTTCAAAGCTTTTTCCTAGAGCCTTTAACGCTTTGATTTGACGAAACACACTGATTAAAAATTTATCCCTGAAGGCGAGGATTTCATGTATATCCTCATTTTAGAGGATGTTTGGCCCTCGATTAACCTCCATTTTTGTGCGCACAGAGAAACAACAAAATCACTAATATCCAATCGACATGAAGAAAGCTTTACTTTTATTCACCGTTCTACCGTTTTTGGCTGCTCTAAGCCACGCTCAGGCGGTAATTCGTATGATCCAGGTTGATCCTGGTGGGGAAACCGTCACTTTGAAAA
>CAYWHT010000008.1:14151-20486 GCA_964458135.1 uncultured Saprospiraceae bacterium
GCCTATACCGGCGATGCCGACGACCTGGGCGCAGCGGCTTGGCAAAGTGCAGCGGCTACCGGGGGTAATACCTTTGTAGCCGAACTGAGCGGTTCCCAGGAGGTGCTGCCGGTGATGAGCACCGGCCACGGGCGCATCGAAGCCGTAATGGATAACGGGACCCTCACCGTAAGCGGTTCCTTTGACGATCTGATCGGCGACTACGATGCGGGCATCGGCGCCCACATCCATGCGGGTATGGCCGGTGAAAACGGCGGCGTGATTATCCCGCTCAACCCCACCATTGACGAAGACCTCAAAGGCGGGCGTTTCGAAGCCGGTAACAACACCTTTGAGCTGACCCCAGGTCAGATGGATACCCTCCGCAGCCGCGGCTACTACGTCAACATCCACACGACGCGCAACCCCTCCGGTGAAATCCGGGGTCAGCTATTAGCCGAGGCCGATGCCTATTACCAGGCCAACCTGCTGGGCAGCAACGAAGTGCCGGCGGTCATGTCGCAAGCCTTCGGCAACCTCGTTTTTGAACTGAAGGGCGACACCCTGACCGCTTCGGGTACCTGGGATGATCTCTCTTCGCCCATTGCCTTTTCGGTAGGCGGTGGCGGGCACATCCACCAGGAGGTGGCGGGCCGCAATGGCGGCGTGATCTTCCCGCTCACCTTTACGCCCGATGCCGATAACCAGGGCGCGCTGGTACCCGCCGATAGCAACGTATTCGTCTTGGATACCGACCAACGGGCGGCCCTCGATAACTATGGCCTCTACATCAACATTCACTCCGAAAACTTCATGCCCGGCGAAATCCGCGGCCAGATCCTGCCCATCGCCAGCTCCCGGTTTATCATCGAGCTGAGCGCCAACCAGGAAGTGCTGCCGCAACTGAGCTTTGCCCACGGCAAGCTCGTCGCCACACTCGACTCCAACAATACAGTGACACTGGGGGGCTCTTACAATGAACTCGAAAGTGACCTCAACACCGAAATCGTAGGAGGCGCGCACATCCACGGCGGATTGGCCGGCGTAAACGGTCCCGTACAGTTTGTGCTGACGCCGAATGCCGGGGATACCCGTAACGGTACCTTCAACACCGCCGACAACAGCTTTACGCTGACGGGGGCGCAGGTGGACTCCATGCTGGCGCGCCAGTACTACGTTAACATCCATAGCCTGGATATTCCTTCCGGTGAAATTCGTGGCCAAATCCTGCCCGAAGCGCAGATTTACATGCTCGGACAGCTCAGCGGATCGCAGGAAGTGCAGCCGGTCATCAGTCAGGGCTCCGGAACGATCGTAACCGAAGTATTGGGTACTAACCTGACCTTCAGCGGCGCCGTACGCGGCATCCCATCGGGCATTGACACCAACATTGTAGGTGGTATGCACCTGCACCGCGGCATGGCCGGCGAAAATGGCCCGGTAGAGATTCCACTGGCTATCGACACCAACGATGATTTGACCGAGGCCGACTTGCAGGCCGTCAATAACCGCTACGCGGTCAGCCAGGGTTTTATCGATACCATTCGCCAACGCGGTACTTACTTCAATGTACATTCTTTCACGAACGGCGCCGGAGAAGTGCGTGGACAAGCCTTACCTTACAACCGGGCCACCTTCTACAGCAACCTGGCGGGCGCCCATGAAATCCCGGCTGCTAACAGCACCGCCTTTGGCGCCGTGACCGTTGAGTACACCGGAAGCAACCTCATCTTCTCGGGTAGCTTGAGCGGACTGAGCAGCCCCATCGCCACCGAAATTCTGGGTGGCGGTCACTTGCACCTGGGCGACGCGGGCGCCAACGGCCCCGTACGCATCCCGCTCAATCTCGCGATCGAAGAAGGTATGACGGCGGCCCGCCTGATGGCCCCGGATAACGTCTTCGGCGCAGAAGGGGCCCTGCTGGATTCCTTGCGCAAGCGGCAGACTTACGTCAATATCCACTCCGACAACTTCCAGGCAGGTGAGATTCGCGGCCAGGTATTGCCCTACGTGCCTTCGGTATTCACGACCAGCCTGTCGGGCGCCAACGAAGTGCCCAGCCTAAGCAGCAATGGCGCCGGTGGAATGAAACTGGAGCTGCGTGGTCAGCAAGTGACCGTGAGCGGCAGCTTTAATGGATTGAATAGCGATTACGAAGTCAATATCGGCTCCCACATCCACGAGGGCGACGCCTCCGAAAATGGTCCGGTGCTCATCACGTTGGCGCCGGAACTCGGCGAAGAGCTGAGGAGTGGGCAGTACCTGATCGACAGCAACGTATTCATGCTGGAGGAAGCTCAGGTAGCACTTATGGAGCAGGGCGACCTGTACATCAATATCCATTCCGTGAACAATCCGACCGGGGAACTGCGCGGCCAAATCTTGAATGACGCCAACCAGTTCCCTTCTTCCACTACCGTCTTCTCCCCGGAGAATGGCGCAGAAGTCGATCTGAATGATCCGACCCTGCCCTTCGAAGCCAACTGGAACGCAAGCGAAGACGCGGATGGCGACCTGCTCGTCTACACCTTCGAGCTAGGCGCCGACTCGGTCTTCACCGATACCCTCTTCCGCAATAAGGTGGGTGCCGACACCCTGTTTGCCACCACCTTCGGCACGGTAGATACCCTGCTGGCCGGCAATGGGGTAGCCCCCGGCGCCAGCATCACGCTCTGGCACCGCGTTATCGCTTCCGACGGCAGCGTGCGCAGCCCGGGTGAAGCCAAGCTCATCACCCTGATTCGCGACGAGAGCACCGCGCTCAACGAGCGCTTCGCCGGCGATCTGAGCATGACGCTTAGCCCAGTACCCTTCCGGGATCGCCTGACTATGGCGATCAACTCCGATATCTCCGGTGCTTCCCGTTCCGTGCTGTACAACCTCAACGGACAGGTGCTGCAGAGCAGGGAATTCAACCTCAACAACGGCCAAAATACCGTACAATTCGACCTGGCGAATCTCAGCCCGGGGGTCTACGTCGTGTCGCTCTTTATTGAGGGCGAACTGGCGGGCTTCCAAAAGGTCGTCAAAGAATAGTCTTAAGCTTTGGTATCATGTGAGTGAGCGGCCCTCCCATCCGGTGCGATGGGAGGGCTTTTCCGTAAGGCGGAGTGGGAGCCCCACCTTAGGGCGCCACCAAAAACGAATAATTTTAACCTTGAAGTAATGTTGGGATCAGATCTTCACGCTTAGAACCCATTGCGGGTTTAGTAATAACCTAATGCCTCGGAAACTAACGGTTTAAAATACCAAAGCATGAAACGCGCGCCAATTGCACTCACCCTTCTAATCGCCTGCATCACCGGCATTCATCTCTTCGGCCAAAGCGAGCCCTACGTGGTTTTGGTTTCTTACGACGGCTTCCGCCACGATTACGTGGAAAAGTTCGGGGCGCCGAATTTTGAAAAACTCATCGAAGCGGGTACTTCCGCGGAGATGATGATTCCTTCCTTTCCGTCCAAGACCTTTCCGAATCATTATACCGTCGTTACGGGTATGTATCCCGGGAATCATGGCTTAGTGGGCAACACCTTTTACGATCTGGATCGCGACACGGTTTACACTATGCGTAAGCGGGAGCTTGTAGAAGATGCTTACTATTACGGGGGCTTACCGCTCTGGCAGCTCGTGCAGCGCGCCGGAATGAAATCGGCTTCCTATTTCTGGGTAGGCAGCGAAGCGCCGGTAGCGGGCAGTTTTCCCGACTACTACGAAATCTACGAGCACGAGCGCCCCAACGAGCAGCGGGTGGCGGCGGTACTGGATTGGTTGCGCCTTCCAAAAGCAGAGCGGCCACGCTTGATTACCCTTTACTTTTCGTTGGTCGATAGTCAAGGCCATGATACCGGACCCAATGCCCCCGAGACCGGTGAAGCGGTCAAGGAAGCGGATCGTCTTCTGGGTTTACTGATGGACGGTCTCGGGGAAATCGATTTACCCGTCAACCTGATTGTAACTTCCGATCACGGCATGTACGAAATCCAAAGAAAAGAGGAGACTTTCATTTTTTTGGATGACTACCTTCCGGAGGAAGATCCCGGCTACCGGCTAGTGAACACCGGCACCCACGCTCACCTTTATTTTTCAGACCGGATGCAAATGGATAAGCTTTATCCAATGCTCAAGGCCAAAGAAGAAGCATTTTCCGTTTACCGAAAATCCGAAACGCCCGCAAGGTGGCACTACCGCGATCACCGGCGCATTGGTGACCTGCTGATTGCCGCCGAACCCGGCCACTTGCTCACCACCCGGCGGGCGATGGAAGAACGCCCTGTAAGCCGCAATGTCTGGGGGGTACACGGTTACGATCCCTACACTACGCCGGAGATGGGCGGCATTTTCTACGCGATGGGGCCGGATATCAAGCAGGGAGTGAAATTGCCCCCGTTTGAAAATGTGCACGTTTATCCCTTGGTGGCCAAAATCCTCGGACTGGAGGCGCCGGAAGAAGTGGATGGGGAGTTGCAAGTGTTGGAGAACTGTATCAAGGAGTAGCGCGCGGAGATAAGGCAAGCTTTAAGCGGCTATGGTTCAAGGTCACACCCCATTACCTTCATTCAGTTGAAGAAACGGGATGGGCTTTGCTAATTATTAATAATAACTTGCACAATTCCCCAATAGCCCCTTAATTGAGTGTCAAACCAACACCCAATCAAAATGGGAAATATCCTGCAACTCCGCATCGACCTCAAAAATATCAAACCGCCCATCTGGCGGCGTATCCAAATGCCGGACGATCATTTTATGGATGAATTTCACGAGGTCATTCAGGTGGTAATGGGGTGGACCAACTCGCATCTGCACGAATTTCAATTCCAGGAGCGGCGGATTGGCCCGCAGATGGATGATTTTTTTGAAATGGAAGACGAGGATTTGGAAGATGAATCCGAAATCGAGCTCAGCGATTTGAATCTTCAGAAGGGAGATAAGCTGCTTTACATCTACGATTTCGGTGATAACTGGGAGCACGAGATCTCGGTGGAAAAAGTTACGGAAGGGGAATTGGACCTACCGGTTTGTCTTAAAGGAAAGCGCGCCTGTCCGCCGGAAGATGTGGGCGGCCCCTGGGGATACGAATCCTTTCTGGAGGTGATCAAAAATCCGGATCACCCCAATCACCGGGACATGGTGGAGTGGGCCGGAGTATTTGCTCCCGAGAAATTTGATGTGGAGGAGGTGAATGAGACTTTGCGGTCGTACGAAGAATATTAGAGATGCTATGTTTAGCACTCAAAGCATCTCTTAGAAGCCATCCCAAAATTATCCTTTGGGCTGCAAAAGCATCTTTTTGGCGGCCAAAAACATGGTGGAAATGGCTTTTGGATGATCATCGATAGAGGGACGCGGTTACTGGAAAATCCACCCGCGTTTCACTTGTCCGCCCACGGTTTGGAAAGACACTCTATACCAATATCCTTCTACCGGCACGTTTTCCACTTGGGTAGATTCCACGCGTTGTTTGCCGGACACCCGTTTGATGTTGGTGAAATATTGGATGGCGGGAATATCGAAGACGTCAAATTGCTCGAAGGATTGGCCTTTGAACAGGATGAGTTGTTCACCCACGGCCGGGTTGCCCGGTTGATTGGAAATTTTGATGACCCGCCAGCCTCGTTTATCCAATACTTCCAAAGCCCGGATGGAAGAATCGTCCTCGTAATTGATGAGATGCGTTTCGCCGATGTTGAATTCGTCTTGCCGGGAGGCAACGAATTCCCGCTGCAAGACCGAGTAGCCTTCTTTGAGGTAATAAATATAGACGGGGGCTCCTTCCAGCATGTTAAACTGCAGGCGAAAGCGGCCATCTCTCGAAGAAGGTTCCGTGTACTTGGCGTTTTGCAACGACCAATCCAATGGCTCGTGGTTGCGATCTTTGACGACGGCCACGTGCACGCTTTCCAATCCGTTGTCCTGGTGGAGCACTTTTCCGGTGACGACTACCGATATGGCCTCTTTGCGAAATGCATAAAGCGTAGCGATCACCAGAAGAACGGCCAGACCTGCCAGCAGTTTCTTCATTATTTTAGGGGTGTTGTGATTTAGGGTTAAAGAACTTTCAATTTAGTTTTTTTCGAAATTGTATTCAAGTGCAAAAATGTTAATGGCGTCGTAAGTGGAAGTCGGTTTCGATCGTTTTGTTGGGCCCTTTCGGAATATCGACTTCCTTGCGAAAAGTATCGAAACGGGGGTGGTAACAATTGAGGGCTATGGCTTTATCTTTCCTGCGCACCTCAAAATGGCCGGAAAAATAACCGCGGTCATCGGTTTCCAGCTCGACGTTTTCTTTACCCTCGACGTATACCTTGGCATCGGCGATAGCGTAATCCGTACGGTTTTCTTCTTTGACATAACCCTCA
>CAYWHT010000009.1:0-16877 GCA_964458135.1 uncultured Saprospiraceae bacterium
TTTTGGGTTGTCAGACTATAAATGAGGATTTTCGCAACGCCGTATAATCAAAAAAATGCAATTTGTAGGCCAACTACTAAACCCGCAATGGGTCCAATACCTGGTCTTGATCAAATCGTCCCCGGCCACCACGCCCTACCGGCAATAGCCATTCGCCTGTAAGAAATGTTGCTTTTCCCAACCATTCCCCTTCGTTGGTGTTGTCAATGAAGAAATAACCTAGCTGTTCATGAACGTTTTAGCATCTTATTTGAGCGCCAACCGCTGCGTACAGGAAGAATACGACGGCATTCCCCTGGAAATGATATCCGGCGCTTTACCGGAAGCACTGGTTGGCACCTTATTCCGCAATGGCAACGGCCGGTTTGTGCATCAGGGCATTCGGTACGACCACCTCTTCGATGGCGACGGAATGGTGAGCTCCTTCGTTTTCACCGGCGATCGCGTTCTGTACCGCAATCGCTACGTCAGAACCTCCGAATTTGTGGCGGAAGAGCGAGCCGGCCGTATGCTGTACCGCAGCTTCGGCACCAATCTTCCCGGCGGAATGCGCCGCAATTTTCTGAAAATGCGGTTCAAGAACGCCGCCAATACGAGTGTGATCTACCACGGCGAAAAGTTGCTGGCGTTGTGGGAAGGGGGCTTGCCCCACGAACTCGATCCGGTTACCCTACACACCAAATCCCGCTATCACTTCGACGGGGTGCTGCTCAATAATTTTTCGGCCGTCGACCGGCTCATCCAACCTGAGCTGCCCTTTTCCGCCCACCCGAAGATTAACCCCGATACCGGTGAGCTCTTCAATTTCGGAACGGCCCCGGGGCTTAAGCAGCGGTTGGTGATCTACCGGGTATCGCCCGAAGGCCGGGCCGAGATCGCTAACGCCATACCCATTCCGGAAGTCGTTTTCGCGCACGATTTCATCCTTACGGCGACCAATAAGCTGGTTTTCTTCCTCACCCCCGTGTCTTTCCAGCTGATGCGGGCCTTCGCCGGTTTGGAAACGCCCGTAAGCTCCATTAAAGTGGATCAATCCAAGCCGACCAAGATTGTTGTGGTGGATGGCGACCAATGGGAAAGCTACGAGACCGATTTCTGTTTTGTTTTTCACTTTACCAATGGCTTTGAAGACAAAGACGGCCGCCTCGTCGTAGATGCCCTTACCATGCCGGATTTTCCCTCGGCCGAAATGAGTCGTAAAATGATGGCGGGCATCGAGACCGAGGCTCCCCAGGGACAACTCATGCGCTATCGCATCGATCGCGCTTCGGGAGAGGTAACGCACCACACCATTAGCAAGCAAGCTGCGGAATTACCCGATATCCACCCTGACCTGACGGGCAAACCCTACCGCTATGTCTGGAGTATCGGCAATCCACCCGACTCGAATCTTACCCTGTTGCATTCCTTATTAAAGATCGACCTTACCGGTGGGCCTAACCTAAGCAAAGACTTTTATCCCAGCTTGCCGGGAGAGCCGGTTATGGCGCCGAAACCCAATGCCCAATCCGAAGATGACGGTTGGTTGGTATTCCTGCTTTTCCATCCCGAACGACAAGAAACGGAACTTCTGGTGGCGGAAGCTACGAATCTGGATATCGTAGCCAGAGCCCGGTTGCCCCACAATATACCCCTGGGGTTTCACGGATGTTGGTCACCGGAGGTCTTCGTGTAGGCATCCACGATGGCCGCGACGCGCTCCAGTAAGCTTTTTTCGCGGGCGCCGGCCTCCTGCGCCAATCGTTCGGCGGTTGCTCTTTTTTGTTGGCGATCGTTTTCGTCGGCGAGCTCCACGTTATTCATCTGCATGATGTGACACGCTCCGGTGATCACGGCCCGGGCGCAGGCGGCCGCGGCGGCCGCATCGGGCGCCAGGCGTTGCTCCTCTTTGAGAATCAGTTCTTCGAGCAGGTCGAAAATTTCGTAAGTGGCGTGCATCACCCCCAATAACAATTCAGCGGAATGGCGCAGCGCATCCTGAATTTCGGCCTGGCGCATCTGCGCCTCCTCCCTACTGCTTTTCGGCAGGCCGTGGGCCTGGCCTAATCGACGGTAGGCGCGGGGATCATCATCTACCGCCTTTAAGAGCTGGTCTTTGATTTGTTGGGCTTTTTCGGCGATTGCGGAAAAACTTTCCCATTCCTTTTGACGGTGGGGCTGATGGGCGGAAACGTTGGCGATCATGGCCGTCAAAGCTCCGGCCAGGCTGCCGGTGTAAGCCAGCACAGAACCGCCGGCGGGCGCAGCCCCTTCCCGGGAAGCAGCATCGGCGTAGGCCGCCAGTTCCAGATGCGCCAACGGCCGATCCGCTTCCGATTCCATGCGGTATTCGATGACTTTCTGTTTGGGGTCGAAAGGCGCCAACTCATCAAGGCCCAAAGATTTCACTGCAATGTGGATGATTTCGTGTTCGGGCACGCCCAGAGAGCGTTTCTGAAGCCGTAAGTAGTACTTGCCGGCATCGAGCAACACCCGGCGGGGAACCATCCCGATCAATTCCGATCCCGTCACCCTTAAGCCGCGTTGATCCGCAGATTCCCGGCAAGTTTCAAAAACCCGGTGCAAGGGGGAGGACTGGATATCGGTCACGTTCATGCTAATCTGGGCATTGCCGTATTCCTCGATGTACCATCCAAAGGCTTTAACGCCCTTGCAGCGTCCCGGAACGCGCAGGGCCTTACCAGAGGCATCCCGCAAGATAGCCCCCGTAGCGGCATCCCTTTTGACGCGCCCGCTCTCCCGTACGTCAAAGGCTACGGCCTTGGCCCGCCGCACCGAGCTGGTGTTGAGGTTGACGTTGTAGGCGATGAGGAAATCCCGGGCGCCGATGACAGTTGCCCCGGCGCGGGCGTTGAAGCGGGCGGGGCCATAGTCGGGTTTCCACTCGGGTTGGCTCAGCTTTTCGGGCAAGGCCTCGTATTCGCCGGTGCGGATATTTTCCAGATTGCGCCACTCTGCCCGGGTAGCGGCATTTTCGTACATATAGACGGGAATATCCAGTTCTTCACCCACCCGTCGGCCGAGTTGGTGCGCGTAGGCCGCCGCTTCCTCCATCGTCAGCCTGGCAATCGGAATGAAGGGGCACACGTCTGTAGCGCCCATTCTCGGATGCTCGCCCCCCTGCTTACTCATGTCAATAACCGCCGCCGCCGTCTTGATCGCCAAAAAGGCCGCTTCCAGTACAGCCGGCGGCGGTCCCACAAAAGTCACCACGGTGCGGTTGGCGTCCCGGCCGGGGTCCACATTTAGCAGCTTGACCTCCGGAACACTGGCGATGGCGTCGGTGATTTTCCGGATGGCGGGAGTGTTGCGCCCTTCGCTGAAGTTGGGCACGCATTCCATGAGCGGGCTTTCGGTCATTTGAAATTATTGGATTTTGGTGCTTTGATAGGAGTTGTTAGTGAATAATGCGTTGTAAAGAGGTCCGGGCTGCCCCGGACAATCCTGACATTAGACATTATGAATATCATTTGCATAGGAAATAGACGCCGCCATTTTTTGTCCTATCAAACGTAGGCAATAACGCAGATAGAGCGAAAAAGGGCAAGTCTAGACTTATAGCAAGTGGTGTTCATAATGTCTAGTATAGTCCGCCAAGTCAGAATTCACAAATTTTGGGTTGTCAGACTATAACTGGAGCCAACGCAGCCCACTACCCATACCGGCGCAACAACTCAACAAACCGGTAAACGTCTTCGTAGGAATTGTACATCGGCGTAGGCGCGATCCGGATGACGCCGGCTTTTTCCGCGCCCTCGCCGTTCGCGTCGGGCAGATTGTGTTCCCGCCAGTCGCAGATCACGCCATTGTCCATTAAATAGTTGAAAAGTTCCTTGCCGTTACTCCCCGTAATGAAGGAAAGCTGGCAGCCCCGTTCCTCCGGATGGCGTGGCGTGATAAAGGGGTAGTTAAAACCTTCCCGGTTGAGCTCATCGATCAGGAACTCCAGGTAGCCGGTTAGGCGCCGGCTTTTCTTGCGCAGCTTGGGCATGCCGGCCTCGTAAAATAAATCGAGGCTTACCCGGTGGGGGACAAAGGCCAGGATGGGGGCGTTGCTCAGCTGCCAACCCTCGGCGCCGGGGGTGGGAAGGAAGCCCTTTTCCATGAGGAAACGGCGGGCTTCGTCGTGGCCCCACCAGCCCGCAAAACGCGGCAGCTCCCTGTTGAAAGCGTGGCGCTCGTGGATGAACGCGCCGCTTGGCCCCCCAGGGCCGGCGTTCAGGTATTTATAGCTGCACCATACGGCAAAATCGACATCCCAATCGTGCAGCTGCAAGGGTGCATTACCCGCGGCGTGGGCCAAGTCAAATCCCACATAGGCTCCAACCCGGCGCCCCGCTTCGGTAATGGCGGGCATGTCAAAAATCTGACCCGTGTAGTAGTTTAAGCCCGCAAACAAGACGAGGGCGGTTTGCGGGCCTTCGGCTTCGATGGTGGCCACAATATCTTCGGTGCGCAGGCATTGCTCACCGGCGCGTGGCTGGACCTCCACGATGGCCTCTTCGGGCCGCAAGCCATGGTGGCGCACCTGGCTTTCTACCGCGTACTGATCGGAAGGAAAAGCACCGGCTTCCATAATGATCTTAAAACGCTCCGGGTTGGGCCGGTAGAAGGAGACCATCATCAGGTGCAAATTGACCGTCAGCGTATTCATCACCACCACTTCCGATTCCCGGGCTCCCACCACGTGAGCGGTCTGCGGCGCCAGCCCTTTGTGATATTCCGTCCAGGGCAAATCGCCTTCGAAATGCCCCTTTACCCCCAGCTCCCGCCAACGGACCAACTCTTCCTGCAGGGCCTCCTCAACCGATCGGGGTTGTAGCCCAAGGGAATTGCCGCAAAAATAGATGGTGTCCCGCCCTTGGTGTTGCGGAAAGTAGTACCGGTCGCGGTAGTGTCCAAGCGGGTCCTCCCGGTCCATGCGGCGGGCAAATTCCAGGGAGGTTTCGTATTGAATGGATTCTTGTATCATGAGAGTGCTTTGGTTTATAATTCGAAAAGCGCTCAATTGGTTCGCCGGTGCAGCCAGGAGTTTAACCCGGATTATGCACGAATTTTTCGTAGTGAGCGGCGCAAATGGCTGTCAGGCCTGGCCGCTCGCAGGAATGAGCCGCGCAGGCGCATCTTCGGATACGTTGAGCGGCGAAGGATGAGTACGGCCAGGAATGGCGCCGCGGGCTAGATCAATTCGTGCATAATCCGGGTTAAGCTGTCGCTAGTGCCTCGCGAGACTCCAAATCTGGTCATTTTGGGCATCAAAAGCAAACTCCCAGCAAGCTCTAAATAAATTCGGAGAATATAGCGTGTAGCTATAAAAAACCCGGAACCGGCTTTTTACAGTATGCAAACCCTTCTATATTTGTATCCCATGGCCTTTTTGTATTAGGCCGGTTTTGCAAATTATGAAAGATCGTAGCGACGAAAATTTCTTGGTTTCTGAACGTTCCGGGCCCCTGGTCATTAAGATGACTACTGACCAAGACTTGCGAACGCCGATATTTCTGACGGGCAATTTCAACCAGTGGCGCGTAGCCGATGAACGATTCCGGCTGGAAAAAACCGGAGAAAAGGATTACACCTTTCGGTTTGCTGATGTATCGAAGCTACCCGAAAAGTTGGAGTACAAGTTTGTAAGGGTGGATTGGGACGGAGAGGAAACGGATGCGCGTGGCAATCCGGTTCCCAACCGGGTAATTCCGGCCAGGAGTGATACGGTGCGCGATCACGTTCCGCGTTGGAAAACCCGCGGCATGTTTTTTAACAAGGACCTACTGCCCCAGATCGAACCTATCAAGGGGCCTTTTCAGATTCCCCGGCTCATCCGTACCCGGCGTATTTCGGCCCTGCTGCCACACGATTACTACGAGACCGATCGCCGTTATCCGGTGCTTTATTTACAGGACGGACAAAATTTATTCGACGACTACGCTCCTTACGGCAACTGGGCCGTGGATAAGAAACTGGCCATTCTGGCGGAGGGCGATTTACACCAACTCATTATCGTAGCGATCGACCATGCCGAAGAAGAACGCATCAGGGAATTTACGCCCAGCACGCACGCCCGGCTGGGAGCGGGCACCGGTAAACAGTACGTGCGTTTTCTGGCCGACGTGCTCAAGCCGCTTGTCGATCAAAAATACCGTACGCTCCCCGGGCGGGAGCACACGGGTATTGGAGGGAGTTCCATGGGGGGATTGATCAGTCTTTACGCGGGTTTGATGTACCCCGAAGTATACGGTAAGTTGATGATTTTTTCGCCCGCCCTGTGGGTGGCGCCCAATATCCATTTCCACGCGATCCACTTTCAGCATTCATTCGATACGCAGATCTATTTGTACGCCGGAAAAGCGGAAAGCGAAAATATGGTCCCCAACCTCAGGCGCTTCCGGGACGCCCTTAACCAGAGCGGGCAGGCTGGTGAAATCGAGTTCGAGCTATCCATCGATCCCGAAGGGCAGCACAACGAAACGCGCTGGGGGGAAGAGTTTCCCCGGGCTATCGAGTGGCTGTTTTTTAGAGGTTCCCCAAAAACTTAAAACCGTTTTATGCAGATTACAATTTACTCCGATTCCATACCGGCCCAAGCCGAAACAACCGTTATTCCACTGGCGATAGGCCCCCGGATGGAACAATGCCTGCAATCTTTTTCGCAGGAATTCCGTATTGACACCCGTTTACTGCACCTTAACTTCAAGGGCGAAACGGGTGAGGTGCTCCCCCTGCTGCGCGAAAACCAGCAGCTCTTTTTATTGGGACTCGGCGTCGACCCTTCTTTTTCCGATCTGGTCAGAGCTTTTCGAACTTTTACCCACCAGTACCGGCACAAAATGGAAGACCGGCTGGCCGTCAACTTTATCCAACAGGACCTGCAACAGGACCAGCTGCCGTGGGTAGAAGCAGCCGTTAACGGTATCGTCTTGGGAACCTACCAAAGCGGGCGTTTCAAAACAAGTGATTTTTCCACCCATCCCTTCGCTTCCAAGTCGGCGGAGCTACAGATATTCGTAGGAGAAGCCCTGGAAAGCCAAGCTGTAAAAGCCGCCGAGCAGGGCCGGATTGTAGGAGAAACCCAACTGTCTATTTACGACTTGGTCAATGCGCCGAGCAATAAAAAGACCCCGGAAGTTCTGGCATCCTGGGCGGTGGCGTCGGGGCGACAGTACGGCTACCAAGTGACTGTATTGGACAAAGAAGCAATACAACGACAGGGCTTTCACGCCCTACTCGCCGTTAATCAGGGGAGCCCGACCCCACCGGCGCTCCTAATTATGGAGTATTTGCCGGAAGCCGGCAAAGACGGAGATTACCCTAAAGTGGGCTTAGTCGGTAAAGGGGTGACCTTTGACACCGGAGGTTTATCCATCAAGCCCAGCAACAATATGCATCTGATGAAGAGCGATATGGGGGGCGCCGGCGCGGTGCTGGGAACTATGGAAGCTGCGGCGCGCCTGCAACTTCCCGTTCATCTGATCGGCGTCGTTCCGGCTACCGACAATAGTGTGGACGCCAACGCCATTAAGCCTAGCGACGTCATCAACTCCTACAGTGGCAAAACGATCGAAATCATCGATACCGATGCGGAAGGGCGCCTGATTTTGGCCGACGGCCTGGCCTACGTAGTGCAAAACCATCGCCCCGAGGTACTGATCGACCTGGCGACCCTGACGGGCAGCACCGTTCGCGCCCTGGGATATCAGGCCGCGGGATTGTTTTCCAACGACGACGACCTGGCGGAAAACCTATTTCGCATCGGGTACAGCTGCGGAGAGCGCGTCTGGCGACTACCTCTGTGGGACGTTTACAAAGAGGATCTGAAATCGGACGTGGCCGATCTGCGCAACCTCGGTGGAAAACCCATAGCGGGCGCCATTTGGGCGGCCAAATTCCTGGAAACCTTCACCTTCGAACATCCGCACTGGGCCCACCTCGATATCGCGGGGGTAGCCTTCACGGATTCCGAATTCTCCAGCCAACGAAGCGCTACCGCCTTTGGCGTCCGGCTGCTTACCGATTACCTTAAAGAACTAAAAAAATAATCCCATGGCTCGTCCACCCACTTTTTTGTGCGTCGCCTTTTATTTCAAGGGGCTGGATTTTATCAAAGCCTGTAAGGAGGAGGGCAACCACGTTCTGCTGCTCACCAAATCCAAACACCGGGATAAGCCCTGGCCGTGGGAAAGCATCGAGGACGTTTTCTACATGGAAGAGGCGGAAAACACCCCCGGCAATCTGGATGATCTGGTCAGGGGATTAGCCGACCTGCTTCGCCGCCAACCGATCGATCGCATTGTAGCCCTCGACGATTTTGATGTGGAGAAGGCCGCCCTCCTAAGGGAAGAATTCCGCTTTCCGGGAATGGGCCAAAGCACCGCCCGCTGTTTTCGCGATAAGCTGGCGATGCGTATGGAGGCGATGCGCGCCAGTTTGCGCGTACCCCCCTTCAGCCCCCTGTTTAATGATGAGGCTATTGGACGGTACCTGTCCGAAATCTCCGGCCCCTGGGTGATCAAACCCCGCTCGGAGGCTTCTGCGGCGGGCATCCGCAAGGTCCATAGCCAAGAAGAGGCCTGGCAAGTATTGGAGACATTGGGAAATCAGCGCTTCCATTACTTGATCGAGCAGTTCAAACCTGGAGATGTCTTCCATACCGATTCATTGATCTACAACCGCGACTTGCTCTTTTGCCAGGTATCTCAATATATGGATACGCCCTTTGAGGTGGCTCACGGAGGCGGTATTTTCCGCTCGACGACCGTGGAGCCCGGCAGCCCCGACGATAAGGCGCTCCGCCTCTTTACTGCACAGGTAGCCCGATCTTTCGGAATGGACAACAGCACCTCCCACACGGAATTCATCCGCAGCCGGGAAGACGGGCAGTATTACTTTCTCGAAACTTCCGCCCGCGTGGGTGGCGCGCATCTGGCGGAAATGGTGGAAGCCGCCACCGGAATTAACCTATGGCGGGAGTGGGCGAGATTGGAATCGGCCCTCGTCCGGCAAGCGGGTTACCAGTTGCCATCTCCGCGGCATGACCACGCCGGCATCCTGATATCACTTACCCAGCAGGTTCATCCCGATGACAAAATTTTCAGCGATCCCGAAATTGCATGGCGCCTACAAAAGGATTATCACATCGGGATGATCGTGCGCTCGGAAAACCGTGAGCGGGTGCTGGAGCTTTTGGATCGTTACGCCGGGATCGTGGGACGGGAGTTCCACACGAGCCTCCCGCCTCAGGATCATCCTACGGATTAGGCTGTTAACCCGGATTATGCATGGCTTCTCGTGACGAAGAACCCACGGCCTCGCGCTTCGGCCGGTATATACTTAGGCCTTATACTTATCTTTCAAAATAGCCTTAAACTCCTTCTCAAACTTTTCCACCTTGGGTTGGGTGACGCTTCGCAGGTAGCCGCGTTTGGGGTTATTTTCGTAGTAATCCTGATGATAGTCCTCGGCCCGGTAAAAGGTAGAGGCCGGGTCCACTTCGGTGACGATGGGCTTATCGTATTTACCGGATTTTTCTAGTTTTTGGATGTAGTTTTCCACGATTTCCTTTTGGCGCTCACTGTGGTAATACACGCCGGAGCGGTACTGCGTGCCCACATCCGGTCCTTGCCGGTTGAGCTGGGTGGGATCGTGGGTGGCGAAAAAGACCTCCACCAGCTTATCGTAGCTTACCCGCGCCGGATCAAAGTAGATTCTAATAGCTTCGGTGTGCCCGGTATTTCCCGTGCAGACCGCCCGGTAGGAAGGATTTTCGACATCGCCGTCCGTATAACCGGATATGACGGCCTCAACGCCTTTTACGCGTTCGAAAACGGCTTCGGTACACCAGAAGCAGCCTCCGGCGAAGGTGGCCTTGTCCAGCCCTTCGTATTGGTCTTCGACTTGGGAAATGGGATATACACCACTCTTCCGGGACGTTTTTCCGGTTGTCTCATTTTGGCTATTGCAGGCTCCGAAAGAAAGCCCTACCAGCAGTATAGGAAGCAGATACCTCATTATTGGTTTATTTTTTCTATGAAACAACCAATGATAGATAAAGTTACGATAGCGGGGGCGCAAAACTCCGGCCGCTGCATCCAATCTACAGGGATTGCGCAACCTCGGTGAAGCGGTTGTGCAGGTCTTCCGAATAATTGAAAAGCGTTGCGCCTTCTGACATCAGCAAGCCGTTTTGGGTATTCAGGCTGACGATGACCTTGCCGGGGTCGCCGCTTTCGTTTTTGATGGTGCCGTCTTTGCGGATGTAAAAGGTAATGGAGTCGCCGGTTTGCTTATTACTTCCGCGGTAAACGGATTCGATCGCACCGGAGTAGGTGACTATGGTGTAGCTTTCGAGGCGCGAGCTTTTGGGTTCGACTTTTTCCAGATCGATCAGGGCGGTCAGTTCGTGATTGCGGAGATTGCCCATGATGTTTGCGCGGTCAATCGATTCGCCACTGGCTGCGAGGTTGACGGCCCGTGCGTCGCCGGTGTCTTCCGAAGATGAATTGCTTTGGTTGGTTTCGGTTTGGCAGGCGGTCAGGGCGGCCAGGATAAGTCCAAGCAGTAGGATTCGGCTGCGCGTGCTCATCTTAATCATGCTCGATGGGTTTTAATGAATTTCAGCGTGAAGATAGCATTTCCGCCAGGAATTATGGGAGTCTTAATGCTTATTCGCCACTAATTACAGGATCCAGTTGCTCGATGCGCATGAGAAAGACGTAGCGGGGGGTAGCGTCGTAAAGTTTCCGGTATAGCTGTAGCGCACGATCGCGGTACTGAAGTTTCTCGGGTGCGTTGCGAAACAATTCGAAATAAACGGAGGCTTCCTGGTCGGCGCTGAGGGGCCGATCCAGCAACCGTTTTAGTTGCGCCATGGCTTTATCGGTTTGGCGATTCGCGGCCTGTGTTTTGGCTTCCAAAAGCCAGGCCTCAAAGACGAGATCCGGGTTGCCCAGCTCTTCCGATAGCTGCAGGGCCTCTTGCATAACTTTTTGCAGGGCTTGCAGATCCCCGGTTTCGATCAGCACCATGCCTTTTTCGACCAGGCTAAATCCCAGTACGAGTTTATTGCCGATTTTACGGGTTACTTCGATGGCGCGGTTGTAAAAGTGTAATGAGCGATCGTATTGTTCGGTGAGGTAGAAAACATCGCCGAGGGTATTGACGGCTTTGGCGATGCCCTTTTGGTACCCCAGCTCTTCGGAGAGCATCAGGTCTTTTTGTAAGTACTCGATGGCCTTGTGGAAATCGCCCTTCACGTTGAGCAGTTGCCCGATCAAACCCAGGGCGATAGCGGTGCCCTGTTTGTCGCCCAGTTCTTCACAGATTTGGAGATCGCGTTGATAGTGTTCCATGGCTTTTTCGTAATCGCCCTGGCGTTCGAAGACCAGGCCGATGTTGCCGATGGCGATAGAAGTGATCTGTTTATTGCCCAGTTCTTCGCTGTATTTAAGGCCTTCGCGAAAGCTGGTCAGGGCTTCTTCGTATTCGGCTTTTTCCAGATAGGTGATGCCCAGATAGGTATACAGGGTGGCCATGCCTTGTTTGTCGTTATTTTGGTGGCATAGCTGGAGTTGTTCTTGTTGAACGCGCACGCCTTCTTCGTAATAGCCCTGGTTGACGTAAGTGAGGCCCAGGTTGGCCACGATTTGTGCGTTGACCGTAGGGTCGGAAGCCGCGGTGCGACCGATGCGGATGCTTTCGGTAAAATAAGACTTGGCCTCTTCGTATTGCCCCTGCCGGAAGTACAGATTACCCAAGTTGCCGGACACCCGCGCAATGCCGTCGCGGTTTTCGATCGATTCGAACAGGCGGGCGGCAGTCTGCAGGTAATTCATGGCGTTGGTGTAGTTCCCCTTGAGCAGCATCAACCGCCCCATGGCGTTATTGGCGTGGCCGAGCAGCAGGGCGTCGCGGGTTTTTTTGGCCAGTCGAAGCGCTTTGAGATAGGCGGCCTTGCATTCGTCCCATTGGCCGATCAATTCCAGGATCTTGCCGCGTTTGAGGTGGGTCTGGATTTGGTTTTCGGTATCTTTTTGGGAAGACAGCTTTTCGAGCAACTTTTCGTAAAAATCGAGGGCCTGCTGGTTTTGGTAGTTGCGCCGGGCGTAGTCGGCGGCTTTGCGCAAGTATTCGCAGGTTTTATCAAATACGCCGGCTTGTTCGTAATGGAAAGCCAGGTCGACGTAGCGTTCTTCGATTTGATCGGCGTAGAGCCGTTCGATCGCTTCGGCGATCAGGCGGTGCAATTGCTGCAAACGAGCTCGCAGCTGCATGCTGTAGGCGGCCTCCCGGAGCAGGGAGTGGCGGAAGATGTACCGCAGTTCGTTCATCGCCAGCCAGATCTGTCCGCGCTCGGCCTGAGTGATCTGTTCCTTGAGGAGACCGGAAAAATTGCCGTTGGTTTTGGAAAACTCCTCGTTGTTTTTCATCACTTCGGTGAGTATGGGCAGCTCGAATTCCCGGCCGATGACGGCGGCCGCCTTGACCGTTTCCTTAACGAGGGCCGAAAGCCGGTCGATCCGGGCGGTAAGAATGGCGTTGATCGAGCTGGAAAGCTGGATGTCTTTATTTTTAATGTTCCAGGCGCCGTCTTCCTTTGCCAATAGGTTGCTTTCCGAGAAGTATTCCAGTACCTGTTCGAGGTAAAAGGGATTGCTGTTGGTCGTTCGGAGCAACAGCTCGTAAAACTCCTCGCTGATGGGGCCCTCGAGCCGCAATTCGGCGAGAGTGCGCACGTCGGAAGGCTGGAGGATGTTGAGGTTGATCTCCAGCTTGGGAAAACCCTGTTTTTGTAGTAATCCGGGGTTGATGAGAATGGGCTTGGAGCCGTCGTCCTTGTAGCGGGAGGTAATCAAGATCAGGAGCGGATACCGCGACATTTGGCGGATAAGCTCGTGCATCAATTCTTCGGAATTTTCGTCGATCCAGTGTCCGTCTTCCAGATGTAGTACGATGGGCTGAATCAAAGCCTCCGCCACGAACAGGTTGATGATGGCGAGCAAGATGTTCTGGTAGCGCCCCCGGGCGTCGAGTTGTTCCCAGATGGAGTCGGGATAGGTGATGCCGATTTGGGCGGCCAGCACCGATTTGGTCCGGAGCAATTCTTTGCGAATGACGAGGGGCTCCTCCCCTTCCAAATGAGATAAGCGCTCCGCCAGGGCTTCGAATCGGGCTTCAAAATGCTGCCGGTTGATTTCGGTGGAAGCGTCGGGAGATTGTTTAAAATAGTTCCGCAGGAAATAGATGAACGGGTTGAACGGCTTTTTCAGGATCTGGTCGGTTTGGCAAACGTACCATTTGACCTCCTGATTTTCCGTGAGCATTTTTCGCAGCTCGTAAGTCAGGCGGCTTTTGCCGATGCCGGCTTCGCCGTAAATGTAGATCAAACCGGCAGGGCGCCCCTCAAGCAAGGGATTAGAGAAACTATTGAGTTGCTTGAGTTCTTCCTCGCGGCCCACCATCCGGCCCGTATGAACCGCAGTGCTTTCGTAATTGCGGCCAATCAGCTTAAAAGTCGGCACATTGCCTTTTATGCCCTTGTAACGAATGTCCCCGCGGTGTTGAAAAATGAAATCCCGGTTTTTGTTGATTTCTTCGTCGACCAGCACCTCTCCCCAATCGGCGTAGGTCATCAGGCGGGCGGCCAGGTTGACCCGGTTGCCCACAGCCGCGTACTGACAACGTTCCCGGCCGCCTACAATACCAGTATAAGCGGTGCCGATCGTCATGCCTACGCGAAAGCACAAACTGGAGCGGGTTTGCAACTCCCGCAACTCATTGCGCAAACCGTGAGTGAATTCCAGCGCCCGGGTCATATTATTTTCGAAAGATACCGGGGCCCCAAAAAAGCAAACCATGACGCCGCCCTTATCGCCAAAGTCGATCTCTTTAAAATAACCCGAAAAGTCATTGATCTGTCGCAGCACGATGCTGGCGAAGGTATCTAAGAGCTCGTGGCTCTCCACTCCACCAAAAGAGATGAAGATGGTGAGGATCGTTCGAAATTCGCCGGATTGGCTATAGTCGACCACCGCTTCGGGCAAAAACCGGCTGACAACGTCGCGTGATAATGGCGGCATGCGCACTGGATCAGCCGGGAGGGATTTCAGGGGGACCTTCTCCTCCAGCAAATAGTTCTTAGTACTGACACTGCGCAAAAGAATATGGTGGGGTTGAAGCTCCCGGCGCAGATCTTCATCCATGACGATGTCCTGATTGCGTGCCAGGGTTTGGCATTCAGCGCAGCTGTCAATGGGCTTGCCCCGGAAGTAATAGGACTTGTAATGATTGCCGACGATGCCCCATTCGACCGGACCTACCGACAGACCGATTTTAAGGCCGATCGTAAATTCTCCAAACTTGAATTCCCGCTGACTAAAAAGGTTGCGTACCGCCGCCGCGGAATGAATGAGGTGTAGGGGATCATTTTTACCCTCCCGCTTGGGAAAAACGGCAGTAAAAGCATCGCCCGCAAAATAGGGAATAAAGCCTCCCCGGGTGTATACGAGGCTGACTAGCGGTTCGAAGATTTCGTTGAGGATGTAGGAAAGTTCTTCCGCTCCGCGATTTCCCCGACCCATTAGCGCTTCGGTAAGAGGGGTGAAACCCGACAGATCGATAAACATGACATACCCCTCAATGACCCCCCGAAACTGCCCCTCGCGGAAACGATCGTGTATAAAATGTGGAATGAGATTTTTCACGATTGCTGGTGTCGTTCTTGTTCCCCCAAGGGAAAATTACAAATAATATCGCACCTCCCGGAAGTCCTGACCAATAAAAACAAGAATGGCCGTTCCACCCCCCATAAAACAATTCAACCGAGCTCGCATTATATATAAAACATATTATAACAAAACAACTACCCAAAGTTGCAACCCTCGGATACAATTCCGGTCTTTTCCTTAAACTAAAAAATCCATTCGGCAAAATATTTCGTAAGTTGTAAAAAACAAGGGTCGTTCATTTTTAATAACTGGCAAAAAATAGTAGACGAATTATCATACTAACGCCATCGAATGCAAGATGGCGCTAATAACTTGAGATCACCTAATGTTACGTACTGTCCTAACCTTCAACCTACTGTTGACATCTCTATTGCTGTGTCAGGGGCAACGCCTCAATTTGCAAAAGAAACAACTCAAGGCGTACGCCATCAGCGAAGCGCCCACCATTGACGGCCAACTCGACGAAAGCCTCTGGCAAGAAGCACCCATCGCCTCCGGCTTCGTGCAGGAAAGGCCCCGGCCGGGAAAGGCCGCTACCCAGAAAACAACCGTAAGGGTAGCCTATGACAATTCCGGGATCTACATTGGCGCCCGCATGTACGAGCCCCATCCCGATAGTATCCTTCGCGAACTTTCCCAGAGGGACGATCTCGGCAATACCGACTGGTTCGGCATCTTCATCGACGCTTATCGCGATGGCAATAACGGAGTGGGGTTTATCGTGACGCCGGCCGGTATTCAGGTCGACTTGAAATACTCCGCCTTTGGCGATGACGAAAACTGGGACGCCGTCTGGGAAAGCGCCGCAAGAATCGATAGTAAGGGGTGGGTAGCCGAAATCAACATTCCCTACAGTGCGATTCGTTTCCCCGATGCCGAAGAGCAAATATGGCACGTCAACTTCGGCCGACTGATCCGTCGCCGGCAACAGCAGTCTTACTGGAACCCGGTCGATCCGGAGATGAATGGCTTTCTCAACCAGGCCGGCTACCTGCGTAACATCCGCAATATCGAATCTCCCGTCCGCTTACAGGCCATGCCCTTTCTCACGCTGCGCGCTGACCACCGTTACGATCCCGCAGAAAAAGAAAAACATCAATTCGGCAACGCCATCGGCGGAGGGATGGACGTCAAATACGGCATCACCGATGCTTTTACCTTGGATATGACCCTGATTCCCGACTTTAGCGAAGCGCAATCCGACAATCAGGTGCTCAACCTTTCTCCTTTTGAGGTGCGTTTCGATGAAAACCGTCAGTTCTTTACCGAAGGTACCGAATTATTCAACAAAGGCGGCCTTTTTTACTCCCGTCGCGTGGGCGGTCGACCCTTTTACGCTTCGGAAGTGAGTGATCAATTGGAACCGGATGAGGAAATCCTCTCTAACCCATCCCGCACCCAGTTACTCAACGCCAGCAAAATTTCCGGGCGCACGCGCAATGGGCTGGGAATCGGCTTTTTCAACGCTGTAGCGGGCCGCGAATTTGCCCAAGTCGTCAACTCGGAAGGGGAAAAGCGCCGGATCCAGACCAACCCGCTAACCAACTACAACGTTTTCGTACTCGATCAAAACCTGCAAAACAATTCCTTTGTCTCGCTGATCAATACCAACGTTTGGCGCAGCGGCGCAGCTTACGAAGCCAATGTCACCGGCACCCAGTTTGAACTGCGCAACCGCGCCAATACCTACTCGGTGGAAGGCAGCGCCAAACTGAGCCAACAATACTTTACCACCGATACGGATCTCGGCCACGCTTACAACATCGAACTGGGTAAAATTAGCGGTAATTTTCAGTTTAGCGCCGAATACAGCGAGGAGAGCGATACTTATGACATCAATGATTTGGGATTTCAGTTCAATAATAACGAACGGGATTTCCGCCTGCGCCTCCGCTATCGCATTTACGAACCGTTCTGGAGGCTGAATCGCCTCAGTACGGGCGTCAATCTCTCCTACGGGCGCCTGTATGATCCCAGCGTTTACACTTCTTCCCGCCTCAGTTTCTGGGCCTGGACCGAAACGCAAAATTTTTGGGATTTTAACGTTTGGTTTAACGCGCGGCCTTTCGCCACCTACGATTATTTCGAACCGCGGGTAGACGGCCGCTTTTACCGGCAGCCGACCCGGCAGGGCGCCGGCTTCCGCATCGGCACCGA
>CAYWHT010000009.1:16887-20196 GCA_964458135.1 uncultured Saprospiraceae bacterium
CTACAGCCTGGATTGGGAAGTGGCGCCTCGCTTCCGCGTCAATGATAAACTGACCTTTGCGCTGGAAGTATCTTCCGATTACAACTACGGTGATGTCGGTTACGTCAACCAGCTGGAAACCAAAACGCCGCCTCCCTCAGAAACTAAGAAATCACCGGAACCGGATGTCATTTTCGGCCGTCGCGACCGCACCACCGTGGTCAACGAATTCAACACCAAGTACACGTTCACCAATCGCATGGAGCTCACCCTGCGAACCCGCCATTACTGGTCGCAGGTGCAATATGACGGCTTCCACTTGCTGGGGGCCGACGGCCGCCTGGATAAGTCTGGCTACCAAGATGAGCACAACACCAACTTCAACGCCTTTAATGTGGATATGGTGTACCGCTGGCGCTTCGCCCCCGGCAGCGATATCTTGTTGGTTTGGAAGCAGGCAATTCTCGATTCGGAAGAACAGGCTGTCAGTAACTATTTTGACAATGTCAATGGGCTATTCAACAACCCTCAGTCTAATCAGCTATCGCTGAAGATTGTGTACTTCCTGGATTATGTGAATGTGTTTGGGTGACAGTGTCAACCCTTGACTTTTTTCCGTTCCAGGTACAACTCTTCCAACTGCTCCTTGTGGATTTCCGACGGCGCGTCGATCATGACGTCGCGGCCCATATTGTTTTTGGGAAAGGCGATGAAATCTCTAATGGAACCGACGCCCTTCATGACGGCGCAAAGCCGGTCGAATCCAAAGGCGATGCCGCCGTGGGGCGGGGCGCCGTATTCGAAAGCTCCCAGCAGAAAGCCGAACTGTTTTTCGGCCTCCTCCGGGCTAAATCCGAGTAGTTCGAAATTCTTGGCCTGGAGTTCCCGGTCGTGAATACGGATGGAGCCGCCTCCAATTTCAACCCCATTGATCACCAGGTCATAAGCATCGGCCCGCAGGGCTTTGAGGGCTTCCTGGTCGGAGCCGTTCATCTTGCCGACATCTTCGGCTTTCGGCGAGGTGAAGGGGTGGTGCATGGCGTAAAAGCGCTGGGTGTCGTGGTCCCATTCGAGCAACGGGAAGTCGACGACCCATAGCGGTTTGAAATCGCCGGGCGCCATCAAGTCGAGCCGACGGCCCATTTCCAAACGCAACGCTCCAAGTTGTTTGCGGGTGGCGTCCCGCTCGCCGGCAAGGATAAGCAACAGATCGCCCGCTTCTGCTTCAAAGCGGCCGGCCCACGCCTGCAAATCCTCCTGACCGAAAAATTTATCAACGGAAGACTTAAAGCTGCCGTCTGCGTTGCACTTCACATATACCAACCCCTTAGCTCCAATCTGCGGCCGCTTGACCCAATCGGTTAGTTCGTCGAGTTGTTTGCGGGTGTAATCAGCGCCTCCTTTGGCGCAAACGCCAACCACCAGCTCGGCGCTGTCGAAAACCTTAAACCCCTTGTTCTGCGCCAAGTCGTTGAGCTCCCGGAAGGCCATGCCAAAACGCAGGTCGGGTTTGTCCGAGCCATAAAGCTGGATGGCTTCATCGTAGGACATGCGCTGGAAAGTAGGCAGTTCCACGTCCAAGGTAGCCTTGAATAGGTGCTTGGCCAGGCCTTCAAAGGTGTTGAGCACCTCTTCCTGGGTGACAAATGACATTTCGCAGTCAATCTGGGTGAATTCGGGCTGGCGATCGGCCCGCAAATCTTCGTCGCGGAAGCACTTGACGAGTTGGAAATATTTGTCAAAGCCAGAAATCATCAGGATTTGCTTGAAGGTCTGTGGCGACTGCGGCAGCGCGTAAAACTGACCGGGATTCATGCGGGAGGGAACGATGAAGTCGCGGGCGCCCTCCGGGGTGCTTTTGATGAGGAAGGGGGTTTCAACTTCCACGAAGTCTTGCCCGCTCAAGTATTTGCGGGTTTCCAAGGCCAGTTGGGAGCGGAAGATAATGTTCTGTTGTACAGGCTCGCGCCGCAGGTCGAGGTAGCGATAGCGCATCCTCAGATCGTCTCCACCGTCGGTTTCTTCCTCGATGGTAAATGGCGGCACTTTGGAGGCGTTCAATACCTCCAGGCTTTTAACTTCGATCTCGATATCTCCGGTGGGGCGGTTGGGGTTTTTGTTGGTGCGCTCTCGGACGGGACCGACGGCGCTGATGACGAACTCCCGACCCAGGCGGCGGGCCTTTTCGCACAGCGTAGGATCGTCTTCCATGTCAAAAACCAATTGGGTAATGCCGTAGCGATCGCGCAGGTCGATGAAGGTCATACCCCCGAAATCGCGGTTGATCTGCACCCAGCCACTGAGTTTGACTTCTTTGCCGACGTCTTTGATGCGTAATTCTCCACAGTTGTGCGTCCTGTACATGATTGTTGAGTTTAATGGTTGTTGCGGAAGGCGAGCACAAAAATAAGTGGAATGTTCGGTCTATGAAAGCAAAAGGCCTCTAACCCGGCAATCGGTTAGCGGGAAGTCGAGCTCAGATGATGGTAGGGCGCCGGTTCGAGCCGGAAATATCGCTGCTTGAGCGTGTCGAGTGGATGGACTTGGATTTCGGAAACCATCGACTTACCGGATTGCAGATCATCCCTACGGACAGCCGGATCGGGCAAAATGACCAGGGTACGCGCACTATCCGGATGGTTTAATGCGGTGAGCAACAAACTTTCGTAGGCTACCGCCCAGGTCATCTTGAGTGGATTCTTGGGAGCTTCCCCGGCAGATAAATAAAAAAAGTCGGTACCGCGGGGAGCGTTATCCAATTGTCCGGCTATCCATTCCAGGCGTTGGGCGTAGGGCAGATGGTTGCCGGCGATGACCGCGAGGCGCAGGGCCAGAATCAATCCAAGTAGAGGCGTGAGCCAGCGGCTTTTCCGTTGCGGCATCCATTCGAAGATGATCGGCATGGCGGTAAACAGGATCAGGGGGAGGTAGTTGACTTCGGCGTAAAAACGTCGCTCCGTCACCGGCTCGGCGATGTGCAACAGCGCGATTAATCCCAGGCAAAAGCCCCACACCAGGGTCAAACGCAGCCAGGCGCCCCGACGAAGGTACAACACCGTCCCGCCCAGCAGCAACAACGGAAAGGCATACCAATAGTAGGCACAAGCTTCCAAAAACTGACCGTGGCTCGGGTACCGCCAAAAAGCCGGGAACAGTTGGTTTAGATTGGCGAAGAAATTGTCGTATTTCATGCTATCGTACCAATTGGCAAAAAGCCGGGATTTTAACACCAGCGTCAAAATAAACACGGGAAGGAGCCCCGCATACCGCCAATGGCGAAGCGAAGGATCAAACAACCAGATGAAAACCCATAAAAATAAAAAGGGAATA
>CAYWHT010000010.1:0-412 GCA_964458135.1 uncultured Saprospiraceae bacterium
GTATACCTCCTTGATTTCCAAGGTTTTCCAGGGGTTTTCTTCCGGCGAATCCCATTTTTCGTTTTTCATAAATGCCAAGAGCTTTACCGATGGTCGGCTTACAAGAAAGGTGGAGCGGAGGGGCCTTTCAGCAGCTGCACCAAAAAGGCGTTTAACATTTCCGGTCGCAGCAAAGCAGCCGAGATGAGCGTAAATACAATGCCGTAAACGGCTCCCCAAAAGTGGGCGTTGTGGCCGATATTATCCATGCCCCGCTTATCCATGTAGGAGGAGTACCATAGATAAGCTACCCCGAATAACAAGGCCGGCAGCGGAGGAAACAAAAACCACTGCCAGGGGTCAAAAAGGATGAAGGCGAAAACCAGGGCGGAAGTTGCCCCCGAGGCCCCCACCGAGCGGTAAAAGGTGTGAT
>CAYWHT010000010.1:422-1543 GCA_964458135.1 uncultured Saprospiraceae bacterium
CAGCACAATGGCGCTAAGGTATAAGCCTAAAAAGGCAATTTTACCGATGGCGGAACCGAAGATGGAATTGAAGTAAATTTCGATGATGCGCCCGAATTGGTACAAAACGAACATGTTGATGAGCAGGTGTTGCAAATCGCCATGCACAAAACCGTGCGTGAAAAAGCGGTAATACTCTCCGCGATGCTTGACCGAATAAGGGTGAAAAAGCAGTTTCTGTTGCATGCTGGGATTGCGCAGGGCCTGGTAGGAGATCAACCCCGTCATGATAATCAGTATGAGGGTTAGTGACATCTTGTATTTCGCTTTAATTATTGATTGTGATAAGGTTCGTCGCGCATGATGGTCATGGCGCGGTACAATTGCTCCAGAAAAAACAGCCGCACCATCTGGTGGGAAAACGTCATGCGCGATAAACTTAGTTTTTCGTTGGCGCGTTGGCGCACCGCTTCGGAAAAACCGTAAGCGCCGCCCACCTGAAAGATGAGCCGGCGATGCGAAAGTTGCAATAAATGCTCGAGTTTCCGGGAAAACTCTTCGCTGGTATATTCCCGCCCCTTGTCGTCGAGCAGAATCAAATAGTCATTGGCTTTGAGTTTTTCCATAATGCGTTTTCCTTCGGCTTCCCGAAGCTTCGCGGGGCTTAACTTACCGGCGTTTTTGACTTCGGGCGTCAGCTCGTAACGGAACGGCAGGTAATGCCGAAGCCGGTCGCAGTACTTTCGTATGCCTTGCTCCAAATAGGTGTCGGTGGTTTTTCCCACCACCCAAAGCTCCGTTTTCATAGATCAATTTATCAGCTAAGCGGCCTGCGCTTCGGGAACTAAATACCTAACCGTTTTCGCGGCTTTTTTCGGCGATAGACTGCGTTTGTTGATCGCACGCCGCTAAGGTAAGAGAATGTGGCGAAATGTGCCGAAATTACTCGATCGGCTCCGTCGCTTCACTCGATTAACGGCTCGCCCAGATAGACTTTGATCTCCGGCGACAGGCGGATGCGAATTTTGAGGATCAATGGTTCTTTGATGGGAGTGTGGGTGCGTTTCTGCAAATTATAGGTCGTTTTGATGGTGTTAAAAACGGAAAGCAAGGCGCCGTTGCGGCTATTTTCCTTGAGGATT
>CAYWHT010000010.1:1553-20157 GCA_964458135.1 uncultured Saprospiraceae bacterium
GGTCATCTCCACTTCCAGGGCGGGGCTGAGGGCTACGCTCAGCGAAAAACTGGTGATCTCGAAACCATAGCCCTCCAATTGGGGAAAGATTTGCATCCAGTCTTCAATGATCTGGTAGCTTTTATCGCGGGCGCCGGCGCCGATGGTGCTCGCCTGTTCCCGCAGCAATTCCGTGGCATCCTGCAGGGTTTGTCGAATCTTGCTAAACATAGCGGTTTGACTTTTACTGTCCGAATGGCCAAATTGCGGACTTCACATTCGAATATTTGTTAAGCGCGGCGGTTCTTTAACGCCGTATAAAGGAAAAAGCACTGGAAAACCGACAGTTATTGATTGCTCATCGCTAAAAGCTCGGGAAAAATAAAACCGGTGGCTCATTCGATCTAAGGAGTTTGCTTTTGATCGGTAAACTCCCTACAAGCTCTAAATCTAACAACTCCGAACATACAAGGAGTGTTGGCTTTCCGGCAAATTCCGGAAAAACTATTGCCTGATTTATGCGTTTCACACCAGATACCGGGCTTTCGCATCTAATTATCTTCTACACCACCCTTAAAAAAGGAATGCATCGCAATGAACTCAATTAAAACGTTAGGTGAATTAAAAGCAAGCGGATACCAACCCAAAACGATCAAAGAAGAACTACGCGCCAATCTGGTCAGCAAATTACAGGGCAAGGAAAAAGTATTTGACGGCATCCTGGGATTTGACGATACCGTACTTCCCGATATTGAACGGGCTATCCTGTCGCGACACAACATCCTGCTATTGGGACTGCGGGGGCAGGCAAAAACCCGCATCGCCCGCCTGCTGGTGCGCTTGATGGACGAATACGTGCCCGTAGTGACTGGCAGTGAACTCAACGACGATCCCCTCAACCCCATATCGCGTTCCGCCCGCGACTTAATCCAGCAAAAAGGTGACGACACGCCCATCGAATGGATGCACCGCGAGGAGCGTTACGTAGAAAAACTGGCTACCCCCGATGTGAGTGTAGCCGACCTGATCGGGGATGTCGATCCCATCAAAGCTGCTTCCCTGAAATTGCCCTATTCCGATGAGCGGGTTATCCACTTTGGGCTCGTACCCCGCGCTCACCGGAGCATCTTCGTCATCAATGAGTTGCCCGACTTGCAGGCCCGCATCCAGGTCTCGCTTTTCAATATTCTGCAAGAGGGCGATATCCAGATCCGTGGCTTCAAATTGCGGCTGCCGCTCGATATTCAGTTCCTGTTTACGGCCAATCCCGAAGACTACACCAACCGGGGCAGCATCATCACTCCGCTGAAAGATCGCATCGAGAGCCAGATCCTTACACACTATCCCAAAACCATTGACATTGCCCGCCGCATTACCCAGCAGGAGGCCAATCTGACCCCCGAACAGCGCAAGAAAGTCGTGGTGCCCGATTTGCTACAGGTCATGCTGGAACAAATTTCCTTCGAAGCGCGGGAAAGCGAGTTTATCGACGAAAAGAGCGGAGTGTCTGCGCGTCTGAGTATTTCGGGTTACGAAAACCTGGTTTCCACCGCCGAACGCCGCATGTTTATTAATCGCGAAGCCAAGACCGTAGCGCGCATCATCGACTTTTGGGGCGTCGTGCCCGCCATCACCGGCAAGGTGGAGCTGGTCTACGAAGGAGAGCAGGAGGGACCCTACACCGTCGCCATGACCATGATGAATAGCGTCATCCGGAAAATGTTTCTCGACCACTTCCCCAATCCCGATAAACTGAAAAAGGGACAGGAAAAAGATCCTTACGGAACTATCCGCGCCTGGTTCTCCGGAGGCAATACGATCGACCTGCTCAACGACGCCAGCGATAAGGAAATGCGAGAGACGCTCGACGGCGTAGCCGGACTGCGCAAATTGGTGGAAAATACCCTTAAGGTGGAGGGCGACGAAATATACACCTACATGGAATTAGTATTGCACGGGCTGGCCGAGTGCAACATCATCAATAAAGATGTATTGGAGTCCAGTTTTTCCTTCCGCGACTTGCTCGCCAATATGCTGGACGACGATATCTTCGACGATGACGAATGATGACGGGTTGCCGGAGCAAGCTACCCGCCCTCAGGCCACCAAAATAGATTGCTTCCAAAAAATCGGATGCCGTATCTTTACCGGCTTCCGATTTTTTTTATTGCTGTTTTGCCGGTTTTACCTTAAAATTATGACAGATAGGCAAAATCATACCATTATGTTACTAAAAATCAATCCCGATAAGCCCGAAGGCAGAAAAATCCGGCAAGTAGTAGAAGTATTACAAAAAGGGGGGGTCATTATCTATCCCACCGATACGGTCTACGCCCTCGGCTGCGATATCGAGCGCAAGGAGGCCGTAGATCGGATCTGTAAATTGCGCGGCCTGGACCCCACCAAAGCCAATCTTACCTTTATTTGCGAAGATATCAGCCAGGTGTCCGATTACGCCCAACAAATCGATACGCCCCATTTTAAGCTGATGAAAAAGAACCTTCCCGGCCCCTTTACCTTTATTCTCAAAGCCAATAATAAGGTGCCCCGCATGTTTCGCAACCGCAAGCGCACCATCGGCATCCGCATACCCAAACAGGAAATTCCGCTCAGCATCGTTCGGGAACTCGGTCGGCCCATCCTTTCCACCTCCCTGCGTAACGATGACGAAGTCCTGGAATACTTCACCGACCCCAATGACATCTACGAAGACTTCAAAAAATTAGTGGACGTGGTCATCGATGGGGGGAACTGCGGCAGCACCCCTTCCACGGTAGTGGATATGACCGATGCGACGCCGGTGATCATCCGCGAAGGAGCGGCGGAGTTGGACGAATAGTTGGTAATTGGTAGTGGGTAATAGGATCACAGGCCCTTCGCCATCCCTCGTTGAAAGGAGGGGGAAATGATTGCTCGCACGCCGCAGGGAGCCGAAAAACTATTATGGTCTGTCAAGTCAGAAATCACAAATTTTGGGTTGGTGGACTATAAATTAGCGATTGGCGCTAACCACCGCTCCTGGATCAATGATCATGCATCTCCTCGTGACAAGCTTCCAATTCCGCCCGTACGTTCTCCAGTTTAACCACGCCGTATTCATTGCCCCAGGCGTGGCTGATGTAGTTGATGATGTTGGTGATTTCGAATTCGGACAGTTCCCCGATGCCGTCCATGGCCTGGTTGTAGGTCTTGCCATTGACCCGGATTTCACCTTCCATGCCGTAACGGATGATGCAAGCGGTGTAGAGCTGGTTTTCCTTCAGATAGTCGGCTTGGGCTAAAGGAGGAATCAGCCCGGCCAGCCCGGAGCCGTCTTCCATGTGGCAGTTGGCGCAATAGTTGTTGTACAAGATTTTGCCCTGTTGGTAGGGCGTTTCGCCGCAGTAGACCTGAAGCAACGATAAGCTGATCAGACTAAGAAAGGCGATTACCGTTCTCGGAGAACGGAAGAAAATCGGCAGGTATTTTGGTGACATGTCGCTTGAGATTAAACAAGGACTCAACGAAAGCAGATCACGCCCTTCCCTGTGGCTTGACCTTCTTTCGCAAGGCTTTCTGTTCGGATCTGCGCCTCTTGGCTTCAAGTCGCTTCTTGGGGTCAGCGACTTTTTTCTTAGGGCCCTTTCTTTTTTTGGCCGGTCGCAGGGCTTTTTCGACGAGGCGGTCGAATTTGCGAACGGCTTCTTTCTTATTCAATGCCTGAGAGCGGCGATTCTGGCTGGCAACGAGCAGCTCGCCCTCCTTGTTAATGCGGTTGGATAGTACTTTTTGCAGACGGCGCTGCTGTTGCTCGGTCAAAACCTGGGAATCCGGAATCCGGAAGATTAACTCTACCCGGGTAGCCACTTTATTGATGTGCTGCCCGCCACTTCCAGAACTTCGCGTAGCTCGAAAATCAAGTTCTTTATGTAGCGCCGTATAGTCTAGATTGAGTGTTTTCATAATCCCTTTAAAGACCGCTATCGGTCCTAACTTCAATTTAATGCCCGAAGCACCTTAACGTTATCCAGTAGGGGATAGTTCACTTCCGGATGGCTGGCTGACGGGCTGCGAAGATGCTCATAGTCCGCCAAGTCAGCTTTCACAAATTGTGGGTTGGCAGACTGTAAAATTAGGGCCATGCCGGCATTTATAATTTGCTTTCACTTTCGAAACCTTTGGGGGCTTCCTTTGTTGAATTTTCAAATTTATAATCACTGAAGCACTAGATAATCAGCCGTATGGAAAAAAGGAGAGCTATTGTTTGGTTCCGTCAGGATCTTCGACTGCACGATAACCAGGTATTAATGGAGGCGTTGAAGATGGCCCAGGAAGTTATTCCGGTATACGTCTTTGACGAACGGACTTTTGGCGGAGAAACCTCCTTTGGCTTTCCGAAGACCGGTAAGTTCCGTGCAAAATTTATTATCGAAAGCATTCGGGAATTGCGGGACTCGCTCCGGCAGCTCAATAGCGATTTGATCGTCCGGGTCGGTAAGCCCGAAGAAATCCTTTTTGACCTGGCCCAAAAGGTAGACGCCGGCTGGATATTTTGCAACCGCGAGCGCACCCAGGAAGAGGTGGATGTACAAAACGCACTGGAACGCAAGCTGTGGTCCCTGGGCCAAGAGATGCGCTATTTCCGTGGCAAGATGCTTTATTACACGGCTGATTTGCCTTTTCCCGTCAGCCAAACGCCGGATGTCTTCACCCATTTCCGCAAAGAAGTGGAGCGCTACGTAAGCGTGCGCAACCCCTTGCCGGCGCCCAGTGAGCCCTTCGCGCCGCTGACCGTGGCTATCGACTCCGGAGAGATCCCTTCCCTGGAAGACTTCGGCCTGGAAGATTACGAGCCCGATCCCCGCGCCGTACTGGATTTTAAGGGAGGCGAAAAAGCGGCGCTCGAACGTTTGCATTACTACCTCTGGGAGAGCGATCTGATCAAGACTTACAAAGAAACTCGCAACGGACTGGTTGGAGGCGATTATTCCTCCAAATTATCGCCCTGGCTGGCGCAAGGCTGCATTTCGCCGAAGCGCATTTATCAGGAAGTTAAGCAATACGAAGCCGAACGCGGCAAGAATAAATCCACCTATTGGTTAATCTTTGAATTGCTCTGGCGCGATTTCTTCCGTTTTATGGCCAAAAATCATGGCAACGCCATCTTCTACAAAAAAGGTCCCAAGGGAGAAGCCACTCCCAAATGGCGCAATGATTTCCGCTTGTTGCAAAAATGGATCGACGGCAATACGGGCGTTCCCTTTATCGACGCTAACATGCGCGAAATCGGCCTCACCGGATACATGTCGAATCGCGGTCGCCAGAACGTGGCCAGCTTCCTGGTCAAAGACTTGGGCGTCAACTGGAAGATGGGCGCCGAATACTTTGAATCCGTGCTTATCGACTACGATGTAGCCAGCAATTGGGGCAATTGGAATTATGTGGCCGGCGTGGGAAGCGACCCGCGCGAAGATCGCTATTTCAACATCCTCTCCCAGGCCAGTCGTTACGATCCTAAGGGCGAATACGTCAAACTTTGGATTCCCGAATTAGCCGATCTGCCTTCCGAAAAAGTGCATCGCCCCGATAGCTTGTCCTTCAAGGAACAGGAAGAACATCAAGTCAAAATCGGCGCCGATTATCCCATGGCCATGATCGCCACCAAAAAGTGGGCCCGGGGAGGCCGGAGGTAAGTTGGAATGATGCTTTTTTCCTTGCGAATCAACCGCCTTTTCTCATTTATTCTTTCCCGCTGCTTACGACTTGCAACAACTCTTTTACCCGGCACGCCCGTTCCCGCGCCCTGTCCAGATCCTCGGCCGTGACGGTGGCGTGCCCCATTTTGCGAAAGGGTTTGGTCGTCTTTTTTCCGTAAAGATGCAGATGTACTCCCGGGATGGCGAGGCTTTCTCGTACGCCTTCGTACTTCGCCGGACCGTAATGATCGGGATGACCGAGCAGGTTGACCATGACCGCCGGGCTATGCAAGCCGGGGTTGCCGAGCGGAAGGTCGAGAATGGCCCGCAGATGCTGTTCAAACTGAGAGGTATGGCAGCTGTCGATCGTGTGGTGGCCGCTGTTGTGCGGGCGCGGCGCCACCTCGTTAATGATTACTTCGCCCGTCTTGGTCAGGAATAACTCCACCGCCAGCAAACCGCTGATATCGAATTCCTTAATGGCGCGCTCCGCCAGTTTTTGGGCGGCCCGGTCGACTTCCGGGGAAATACCGGCCGGACACGAAAGAAATTCCACCAGATTGGCCTCCGGATCGAATTCCATTTCCACCGTAGGAAAACAAAGCACTTCTCCCCGGCGATTGCGAGCCGCAATGACGGCTAGCTCCTTGTCGATATCCACTTTAGCTTCCACCAAGCTCGGCGCCTCCATTAGCTTGTCCAAATCGGCCTGGCGTTGGATGACCGCCACGCCGCGACCGTCGTAACCCGCCGTACGCGTTTTCTGTACAAAAGGAAATTCCAACCGCTTTTCGGCAATCGCCTGGCGGATGGCCTCGGCGGAAGGGTACAGGGCGAAAGGGGAGGTGGGAAGCTTCCGATCCTGGTAAAATTCTTTTTGCCTTCCCTTGTCTTTGATGGTGCTCAGGGCCCGGGGATGGGGATGCACCCTCGTGATGCCTTCCTGCTCCAGCTCCTCCAGGGCGTCGGTATTGACGTGTTCGATTTCAATGGTCAAGACATCCATGTCTTTACCAAAGTTATAGACATCGTCAAAGAGGCGAAAGCTACCCTCGGTGTGGCGGGTGGCTACCGGAGCGGCGGGAAAGTCCGCCCCCTCATCGAGGGTGAAAAAGGGGAGGTGCCAGTTGCCGGCCGCCAGTCCCAGCATCTTTCCCAGCTGGCCGCCTCCCAACACGCCCAGCTTATGCTCCGTGATATTGAAATGAGTTCTTTTTTGCATGGGTCTATTTTCCTCAGATATACTATCAAATTAGTTGAGCTCGGGGTGTTTGCGGTTCCACTCGGTTGCGTCCTGGTAAGCTTTAGCTACGCGTAGCAGCTGGTCTTCCCGCAAAAGATCACCGGTAAAAGTGATGCTGGTGGGCCGCCCGTTTTCCTGAAACCCATTGGGTAAAACGACGCAGGGATGCCCCGTGTAATTCGTGATGCGCAAGCTGGAGCTACCCCAGGAAGGGTTGAGATAGACATCCACCTCTTCGAATACCTGTTGCATAGCTTCCATCAGTTGTGTGCGCAGCCGGTTGGCCTGGATGTATTCCACCGCTGGAATAAACCGGGCTTGACGGAAAACGTTGGGCCAGGAGTTGCGAATTTGCCGTACTAGCTGGTCGTCTTCGCCGCTGAGAGTCAGCTCGTCGAAGGCGGCGGCGGATTCGGCGTTCAGAATCATTCCCAGATTGGGCATTTCCGGGAGTTCAATGGGGATAAGCTCAAATCCCAGCTCCCGCATTTTTTCCAGGGTCAGGCTATCTTGTCGCTTAAAGCTATAATTTCCCGCAAACGCTTCTTTGAGGTAGCCCACCCGGATAGCGCGGGCGTCGGCGGTAGCGTCGTAATTGAAAGGCGCGTCAATGACGCTGGGGTCTTTGCCGTCGGGACCGTAAATGGCGTCGAAGACAATGGCGCAGTCTTCCACCGTTCGGCAAAGCGGGCCGATTTTATCCATAGACCACACCAGCGCCATGGCGCCGTGCCGGCTCACCCTGCCGAAGGTGGGGCGAAGGCCCGTGGTTCCGCAAACGGTCGACGGAGAAACGATCGACCCCAGCGTTTCGGTGCCCAAGGCAAAAGGAACTAAACCTGCCGCTACGGCGGAGGCCGAGCCCGCCGACGAGCCGCTGGAACCCGTATCGGGATCCCAGGGATTGCGCGTTTTGCCGCCGTACCATACATCGCCCCAGGCCAAAGCACCGAGGGTCAGTTTGGCTGCCAATACCGCGCCTGCCTCTTCCAGGCGCCGGATGACGGTGGCGTCATAGTCAAAAGATTGCTCTTTGTAGGGCATGGCCCCCCAGGTCGTCTGGTACCGCTGCGTAGCGAAAAGGTCTTTGGCGCCGTAAGGAATACCGTGGAGCGGACCGCGGTAATTGCCCGCGGCGATTTCTCGGTCGGCACGGCGCGCCTGCTCCAGGGCAAGCTCTTCCGTCAGGGTGATCACACACTGGAGTTGATCGTTATGCTCGCGCAGCCGGTCCAGAAAAAAGCGGGTGAGTTCCTCGGAACTGATTTGCCGGCTGCGCAATAACTCCGCCAAGGCGCCCACCGAATAAAAAGCAAGTTCTTCCCGCTCTTTGGGAAGCGATACCGCCTCCACAGAACTAAAGCGGGGCGGCCGGCGTTCTTCCTTCAGTTCAAAACCCTGGGGTAGTGGGTTGAAAACCAGCGATGGAGCAATACTGTTGGCCGGTAATGCTTCCCGGTTTTCGGCGTATTGTTGGCGGGCGTCGTCTAAGCCCGGCAGTAGGGAATCAATTTCGGGCCGAGTCATCTCCAAACCGATGATCTTGGCCGCGCTTCGAACATCATCGGCCGTAATATCTTCCGCCAGATGGTAGGAGAAGGCCCCAAGCATAAAGCTGGCTATCGCGAGAGCGGCTACCAGTAATCGTTTTTGCTGCATGAATGGAAAGTTTTTCCTAAAGCAAAATTCAAATTTAGCAAAAGCTGTAAAAAAGCCGCCTTTCCTGACCACAGATCTGTATTGCTCCGGGCGTTGCGGCGGTGTTTTTTCCGGCAAATTCTATATTTGCCGCTCATAAAACATAGGCATGAAGAAAAAATGTAAAGTATTCAAATTTGGGGGAACTTCCTTGAAAGACGCTCAGGCGGTCAAAAATGTCGCGCAAATCCTTTCACGCCATGCCCGGGCGGAGCCCCTGGTCGTGGTAGCCTCGGCCATCGGCAAGACCACCAACGCCCTCGAAGAAGTAGTCGCCGCACACGCCCGGCAGGACGGAACCGCCCCAGGTCAACTGGATCAGGTCAAAGCACGCCACTACCAATTGATGGCGGAACTCTTCGAGCACCAGCACGAGGCTTTCGCCGAGGTTAACGATGCTTTTGTTGAAATCGATTGGGTCCTGGAAGAACCGCCCCACGATAATTACGATTTCATGTACGATCAAATCGTCTCGGTAGGGGAGATCGTTTCCTCCAAGATACTGGCGGCCTACCTCAACCAATTGCAAATGCCTACGCGCTGGCTGGACGCCCGGGATTTGATCCTCACCGACGATATCTTCCGCGAAGGATGGGTGCAATGGGAAGAAACCCAAGCTCGTTTCGATCAGCACGCCCGCCCCCTGTTGCAACAGCCTGGGTTCTTACTTACCCAGGGATTCATCGGCAGTACTACGGAAAACTTCACCACCACCCTTGGCCGGGAGGGCTCCGACTACACGGCGGCCATCTGCGCCTTTTGCCTGGACGCCCAGGATATGACCATTTGGAAAGACGTGCCCGGGGTGCTGACGGCGGATCCCAGGGTTTTCGACAACGTCTCTAAACTCGACCGGCTTTCCTACCGCGAAGCGATCGAGATGACCTACTACGGCGCTAAAGTGATTCACCCCAAAACCATTAAACCGCTCCAAAATAAAAGCATTCCCCTCTACGTCAGGTCCTTTGTCGAGCCGGAAGGAGAGGGGACCTTTATTTCCGACGAGGTGGACGAGACCTATCCGCCCATGGTGGCGCTAGAGCACCGGCAAGCACTGTTGCAGATCTCCACGCGCGATTTTTCTTTTGTGGCCGAACACCATATGAGTTATATCTTTAGCTTGGTTGCGGAGTTGCGCCTCCAGGTCAATATGATGCAGAATTCCGCCATTAGCTTCAGCTTGTGCGTCAATGATATCGACGACAAGGTGGATCGTTTCATCGAACAAATTCAGGGGCAATTCAAAGTGCTTATGGATCGCGGCCTGGAATTGATTACGGTGCGGCATTACCACGAAGATGTTCTGGAAAATCTCAGGCGGGGTAAAGTCGTTTTACTGGAGGAGCGCATTCGGAATACCGTGCAGCTTGTCGTAAAAGACGTGCCGGTCATCGATCGTAAATAAATCCGGTTGGTATGTTATTGTCTTTCCAAAACTATGCGGAGGCTGAATTACCCCTGCAACCCGGTCAGCGGGTGCTGGTGGCCGTAAGTGGCGGGGTCGATTCAGTAGTTTTGGCGCATTTGGCCACTCGCGCCGGCTGGCAGGTCGGACTGGCCCACTGCAATTTTCTCTTGCGTGCTGAGGCCTCGGATGCGGATGCCGCTTTTGTCGAAGCTCTGGCCCGGGATTTGTCACTGCCCTTTTTTTGCCGGCGTTTTGAAACTAAACTCCTGGCGCAACAGCGTCGTCAATCGGTGCAAATGGTAGCCAGGGACTTGCGGTACGAATGGCTGGAGGAAACGCGTCAGCGTGAGGGATACGACTGGATCGCCACCGCCCACCATCTCAATGACAGCGTAGAAACCGTGCTGTACAACTACACAAAAGGATGCGGCATCCGCGGGCTACACGGCATTCCAACCCGGCGGGAGGCCATCATCCGCCCGTTGTTGTTCACCGGTAAATCGCAAATCGAGCGCTTTGCCCGGGAGGAAAGGCTCCCCTTCCGGGAAGACGCCTCCAATGAGACCAGCCGCTACCAACGCAACAAAATTCGCCGCGAGGTCATCCCGGTACTGGAAGAGGTCAACCCCAACTTTATCCCCACGGCTGTCGCCAACCTCCAACGCATCAAACAGGCCGAATACCTCTACGACTTGGCTCTACGGCAATTGCGGGAGCAAGCCGTCACGGAAAGCGGCCAACAGCTGATCATTCGCACATCCGTTCTGGACGCCCATCCGGCCGCCGCCCAAACCATGCTCTACGAATGGATTGCCCCGTTCGGCTTCGGCGCCGAACAAGCCCGGCAAATCCTGGAAAGCGCCGCCCGCCAGGTGGGGGGCTTATTTTATGCGCCCCGTTACCAATTGCTGGTAGACCGGGAGATGCTTCTGCTGGAGCCCCGGCGCATGGACGTCCACCGCAGGGTGCATTATTTGTCGGGGGTCCATGAGAAAGTGCACTTGTCGGATGGCATTTTGCGGGCGGAGCAACCGGAACGGGCGCCGGAATCTTTTGCCGACCATGGTTACGAGGCCATCCTGGATCTGGCGGCCTTGCAATTCCCTTTACGGGTGCGGCATTGGGAAGCGGGCGATGTTTTCCACCCCCTCGGTCTGGGAGGCCGCCGCCAAAAACTCAAAGATTTTTTTGTCCGCCAAAAGGTGCCCCGCAATGAAAAAGAGCGGATCTGGATCGTGGAAACGGCGGATAATCAAATCTGTTGGGTGGTGGGCTACCGCATTGATGAGCGTTTTAAAATAACGGAGCAAACGCGAAGTTGCGTCCGGCTGTTGTTCACTCCTTCCGCCGATTGAACTTCTCCGGCGCCGGCCTGGCGTAAAGGATTACTTCCACACCTCCTCGCTCCAATCTTTTTAGCGTTCGCCACCTTTCGGAAAGCTCCTCGAGGGCCGCATCGCTGAAGTCGTTCATAATATTGGAATAAAAGATGTAATCCTGCTTTTCCAGGTCGTAGGCTTTCATGCCTTCCCAGCGATTGCTGAGATCCCGGTGCCGCAGCGGCCCGATCTCGGGAAAAGCGGCGCCGATACGGGAAAGAGGGATGCCCCGTTCGTCGATAAAGGCCAGCATTTGGTCGCGTAGCGCATAATAGGGCCAATGCGCCAGGGTAGCATCCCAGCCCTGGGCAATCTTGCGGGGATAGATCCAGCGGTTGCCCGTCAGCAAGCCAGCCAGGGCCAGAGCGATCAAAGCGTAACGCCATTTCCGGGCCGGTTTTGTAGCGGAAAAAACCCAGTGTGCAAAGAGGAAGCTAAGCACGACCATGATGGGCAGCAGGTAACGGTGAGCGGTAATGGACCGGTGCAGCAGCATGCTGGGAAGCAGTACCAGCAGGGTGCTGAGCAGCAACAGCAGCAGCTTTCGGCCCGGGCCGTCGAAAAGCCGGTTCTCGCGAAAGCGAAATATGGCCAGGACGAAAAGCCCCGCCCAAATAAACAGCCGCCCGAAGTCCAGCAATCGCCAGCCCAGAATGAAGCCGTTGTACAGGACGCCTTCCAGCCCGACCCTGACGAAGTTGGGCGCCCAGGGGGAATCGGGATGATAACCGATCCAGCCCTTTTCCAGGTAATGCCAGAGCAAGAAACCGCCTCCCAACAGCCCACCGGGCAAATAAGCTATTAGCAACCGCAAGGGATGGCGCCAATTTCGCCGGGCGCTGCTGTCGCCAGCTTGCCAGGCCAGCAGCTCGTACACGAATAAGGCGAAGGCGACCATCATTCCGCGCAGGCTGATCAGCCCCAGCAAAGCGACGGCGAGGCTCAGCCGGAACCGCTTTCCCGTTTCGATCGCATCCCAACCCAGCAAGAAGGCAAAAAGTAGAATGAGGTCGGGGCTGATCAAAACGCCCTGCCCGGCCGCCACGGGGTCCACAATGCGGAACAAAGGAAACATCCAGGCCCGGGCCGGGCCAGCCAGCCTGCCGCCCGCCCGGTAAGCCAGCAGGAGTATACCCCAAAGAAACGGAAACATGGCGAAATGACTAATGGGAAGGCTGCGCCCCGCCAACTGCCAGAGGCTCGCCAGATAGAGGCCGAAAAAGGGCGGATGACCGCTATCGATGACATCGGGTAATAGCCAGTAGCGGAAACCGTGATCGTAGTACCAATGGGCTTGTTTACTGCCCAATTGCACCGTATCCCAAAAAAATACATGGTGGCGGGAAAGCCACACAGCCATCAACGATAGAAGAAAGAAAACCCAGCGATTGTGTATCTTTGACCTTTTGTATTCCAGCATCGTTTGGAAAGTCTGATCGTATCTTTTGGAACGGTAAAATTAGCAATATTGTCTTTGATGATTGACCTGGATCTCATCCAATACCGAACGGCTTTGCGCACCGCCGAGCGAGACGGCGGCCGGGTCATCTTCGATCCAGTGCGAAAAGAATGGGTGAAACTGCAGCCCGAGGAATTGGTGCGTCAGATCCTGATACGTTACCTGAACGACGCCCAAGGCATTAATTTTAACCGCATGGCGGTGGAAGTCAAACTTACGGTAGGCAAAAAACAGGAAAAAAGGTGGGATTTACTCCTCTACGATCCGGAGGTGCAACCCTGGATGATCGTGGAGTGTAAAGCCCCCCGGGAGACCTTCGACGATCAAGCCTTTCGGGAGGGGAATTTGCTGAAAAGCCCCATCTGGCAAATTAGAAAGTACAATATGACGCTCCAGGCGCCGTATTACCTGATTACGAATGGTCAAACGACTTACTGTTACCGCACCAATGCACAAGCTAATAAGATGGAAGCGCTGGATTATTTTCCGTCTTATCCATCCCCCAAAAATCCAGGCTAACACCGGCGGTTTGTTTTTTGTTATCTAATTAGAGAAATTTACGGAAGAAGCTCTAGCCAAATTATGAAAAGAGATCGCATCCTCATCACCGGCGCCAATGGTCAGATCGGCACCGTACTCACCCAGGCGCTTCGTCAGCGTTACGGGAAAGAACAGGTTCTGGCCACCGATATTCGCCGGCCCGACCACAAAAACGACCCTTTTGAAATCGTCGACGCCTTGCAGCCGGAACAGCTGCAAAGGGCGGTGGAAAGCTACAAAGTAGGCCAAGTCTACCACCTGGCCGCCATTCTCTCGGCCAAAGGCGAGCAAATGCCCCGCAAGGCATGGCAAGTCAATATGGAAAGCCTTTTTAACGTACTCGATCTGGCTCGTGATCACCAATTGCGGGTGTTTTTTCCAAGTTCGATCGCCGTTTTCGGCGCCGCCTCCCCACGCCAACAGACGCCGCAACACACCGTACTAGAACCCGAAACGGTTTACGGAATCAGCAAGGTGGCCGGAGAGAGCTGGGCGAAATATTACCACGCAAAGTACGGGCTTGACGTACGCTCGCTGCGCTATCCCGGCATCATCGGCTATCAGTCGGAGCCCGGCGGGGGCACCACGGATTACGCCATCGAAATCTTCCACAGCGCCCTGGAAAACGGGGCCTACGAATGTTTTCTGGATTGCGACACGCGCCTGCCCATGATGTACATGGCCGACGCCATCCGGGCGACGATAGAGTTGATGGAAGCTCCAGCTGAACGCATTCGCCTGCGCACCTCCTACAACCTTTCCGCCATGAGTTTCACCCCCGCCGAACTGGCGGAGGCGATCAAGCAGTATATCCCCGAATTCAAAATGACCTATAATCCGGACTACCGCCAGGAAATCGCCAGCAAGTGGTCGGAAAGCATCGATGACCAGCACGCCAGAACAGATTGGGGGTGGCGGCCGGAATACGACTTGCAGGGCATGACCAAAGATATGCTCGAACACCTCAGAGAACGTTACGGGGTCGCTAACCTATCCTAAACTACTTCCCAGCGCCTATTAAGCGCGAAGCGAAGCATTCACCAAATCAACCATAAATTTATGTTCAACACGGTAGAACCCGCACTCGAAAAAGAACTCCACGATATCCGCGAAGCCGGATTGTATAAGGAAGAACGCGTAATTATCACGCCCCAGGGAGCATCGATCCGTACAGATCAGGGAAAAGAAGTCCTGAATTTTTGCGCTAATAACTATTTAGGTTTGTCTTCCCATCCGGAAATCATCGAAGCCGCCAAGAAAGCCATCGACACCCATGGTTTCGGCATGTCTTCCGTGCGTTTTATCTGTGGCACCCAGGATATTCACAAGGAGCTGGAGCAGAAAACGGCCGAGTTTTTGGGCATGGAGGACACTATTCTCTACGCCGCCGCTTTTGACGCCAATGGCGGGCTGTTTGAGCCCCTCCTCGGCAAGGAAGACGCCATCATTTCCGACGCCCTCAACCACGCTTCCATCATCGACGGCATCCGCCTGTGCAAGGCCCAGCGCTTCCGCTATAATACGAGCGATATGGCCGATCTGGAGGCCAAGTTGCAGGAGGCGAAGGGCGCTCGGCGCCGGATGATTGCCACGGACGGGGTGTTTTCCATGGATGGTGCTATCGCGCGCCTGGATAAGATCTGCGACCTGGCCGACCAATACGACGCCATGGTCATGGTTGATGATTGCCACGCTACCGGCTTCCTCGGAAAAAATGGCCGCGGCACCCACGAATACTGCGACGTGATGGGCCGGGTGGATATCATCACCGGCACCTACGGCAAGGCGCTGGGCGGCGCCAGCGGCGGCTTCACGGCGGCGCGCAAGGAAATCGTCGATGTATTGCGGCAGCGCTCCCGTCCTTACCTGTTCTCCAATACCCTGGCGCCGGCCATTGTGGGGGCTTCCATCCGCGTTTTGGAAGTTCTGAGCAGCACAACCAAGTTGCGCGACAAACTGGAAAAAAATACCGCCTACTTCCGCCAGAAAATGACCGATGCCGGCTTCGATATCATTCCGGGAGAGCATCCCATTGTGCCCGTCATGCTCTACGATGCGAAGCTTTCCCAGGAATTCGCCAATCGGCTTCTCGAGGAAGGCATTTACGTGATCGGCTTTTTCTATCCGGTGGTGCCCAAGGGCAAGGCGAGAATACGGGTGCAGCTATCGGCCGCTCACGAATTGGAGCACTTGGATCGGGCTATTGCAGCCTTTACCAGAGTAGGCAAGGAGTTGGGCGTGGTGTAGCATCGCCGCCAATTCCTTACCTTTACCGGCCAAAGCGACTTGCGATTGGCGGGATACAGCATATGCCCGTATGAAGAATAACTTACTCCTCGAACCCTGGCGGATCATTGAGAATGCGTTCCGCCCCGAAGAGAACCGGGTGGTCGAAAGCCTCTTCAGTCTGGGGAATGGCAGGCAGGGGCATCGCGCCAATTTTGAAGAGGATTACCAGGGGGATTCCCTGCACGGTTGTTATCTGGCCGGTCTGTATTATCCCGACCGCGGGGAGACCGGCCTGTTGCGCTACGGTCTCCCTTCGGAACACGCCCGCATGCTCAACGCCGTCAACTGGTTGGGGCTCAAGCTGACTCTCGACGGCGAAAAGCTGGACTTGCATACCTGCCGGCTGGAACATTTCCGGCGCGTCCTGGATATCAAGCGCGGGATCTTGGAACGCCGCTTTCTGGCCGAATTGCCCAGCGGCCATCAGGTGGAAGTACAAGCCTGCCGCTTTTGCAGCATGGATCAGCATCAGCTGGGAGCGATTCGTTACACTCTAACGCCACTGAATTTTTCCGGCACCCTGAACCTCATTCCGTATTTGGATTTAAACGTGCGTAACGCCTACGCCCAGGAGGAGGGGCCGTTCTGGCTGGAAACGGCTACCCAAATTCGGCGGACCCACGCTTATCTGATGGCCGAAACCAAACGCACCCACCTCCAAGTGTGCAGTGGGATGAAGGTGGTTGTCGAGCAGGATGGCGAAGCCTTGGAATATTATTCTCACCGCCGGCAGCTGGAAAAGTTTGTGGGTTTCAGCATCGATCTCAAATGCGAAAAAAACAAACCCATTACCATTTACAAATACGTCGCAAATAGTTCCTATCTGGACGAGGCGCCCGCTCGCATGATGGATTCGGCAAAAAAGATCGTCAAGCAGGCCGCCCGCGATGGGTTTGATCGGCTGCTCGAGCGGCACGAGAAAGCCTGGAGCGATATCTGGGAACGCACCCATCTGGAAATCGATGGCGATCCCGAAGCACAGCTGGGATTGCGCTTTGGCCTTTTTCATCTCTATCAAGCTTACAGCGGCCAGGATGAGCGGCTTAATATTAGCCCGCGCGCTTTTACGGGGGAAGCCCACGACGGCAATACCTATTGGGACAGCGAGGCTTTCTGCCTGCCTTTCTTTATGGCTACCGCCGGGGCCGAATGGGGGAAGCGCTTATTATTGTTCCGGTACCGGCAACTCGACCGGGCTAAGGAGAATGCTCGCCGGCTAGGTTACGCCCGTGGGGCCGCACTCTATCCCATGGCTACGATCGATGGGCGGGAGAGCCATCAGCACTGGGAGCGAGCTCTGTTGGAGGTTCATCGCAACGGCGCCGTCGCCCGGGCGATTTACGATTATTATGCCTGGTCGGGCGACGATGCTTTTTTATGGGAGGCCGGCCTGGAAATGCTAGTCGCCCTTTCCCGCTTTTGGGCCGACCGGGTCGATTATCTACCTGGCAGCGGGCAGTACGCAATATTGGGCGTTACGGGGCCCAACACCTACGAAATCAACGTAGACAATAATTACTACACCAATTATGCGGCGCGCTGGACCTTGGCCTACACCTTGGATGCGATAGAACGGTTGGCGGCCGACCATCCCGAAACCTGGGACAGCCTGTCCGAAAAGCTATCCATCCGGCGGGAACCGGAGATGGCCCAATGGCGGCATATCGTAGAAAAAATGTATCTACCCGAGGATCTTTCCAAGGGGATTTTTCTCCAGCACGACGGCTTCCAGCGTAAACCTATTCAGCGAGTGGCGGATTTACCCGAGGGCAAGCTACCCATCTACCGCCATTGGTCGTGGGATCGCATTTTGCGTTCATCTTTGATTCGCCAACCCGATGTCCTGCAAACTTTTTTCGCCTTTCCAGAGGCATTTGACCGGTACTCTCTGGCGAACAATTTCGATTACTATGCGCCCTTGACACTGGAGGAACAAGCTCTGACGCCTGGCATTCACGCTCTGCTGGCCGGAACCCTCGGCCAAAGGGAGACCGCCCGCAGCAAGCTGCTCGATGCAGCGCTTTGGGATCTGCACAATCCCTACGGACTAAGCAGGAAGGGGTGTCACGTAACCAGCATGGGATTGGCCTGGCAGGCGTTGTGGCGCGGCATCGCCGGCATGCGGGTGGAAGGCGGGCAACTGGAATTTTGCCCGCGCCTTCCCCGGCATTGGAAGCGTCTATCCTTCCGGCTGATCTTTCGCAATACCTGGATGGAAATTCGGATCGAGCGGGAAGGCCTCCAGGTCAAACACCTGGGAGGCTCCCCGCAAGTATTGAAGTTGGGCGGAACGGAACAACGCTTGGCAACCGAAACTACAATTGAATGGGCGGCGCCATTCAAAAAATAGCCGACTTATTTTATATTCGGGAATAAATGGAGCGCCTTGGATTAATTTAAATTTTTATGAAATCATACTTACTGTTATTTTCAATTGCTTTTGGACTGGCTGCCTGCCAAAGTGAAACCAACAATCAGGAGGCTTCAGGCGCAGTTTCGGATCTGGGCCCGACTAAAGCGCCGCCGGATACCCGCGAAGCCCGGGTGCTTTTGAAGGATTTCTGGGTGTTCGAGTTCATCATCTACCCAAACAACCGGGAACGCAGCCTGCAGGAACGGGGCCGCTGGTATAAATTCTATGCCGACGGCACCTACGAGAACGGGCACTGGAAAGAGCAAACCGGCAGGGGGCGATGGTTTTTAAATTACGACTACCAGTTTCCTATCTTGCATCTCAGAGCGGCCGATCCCGATCAAAGCTGGGAGCTGCAGATTCAGGGAGTTAATGAACGGGAGGACGCCATGTCGTGGGTAAGCACCCAAAAATACGGGCAAAAAGGCGTGATGATCAAGGCCATCAGTCTGCTTACGCGACCCACTAAAAAGCAGTTTGGAGTAGAAGAGTAAGAGCTGTCGGCTTGAGTGCTTCTCGCC
>CAYWHT010000011.1:0-12591 GCA_964458135.1 uncultured Saprospiraceae bacterium
GAAAAAATAGCGGCGTCATATTTTCACAAATCCTGAGTTGTCAGACTATATACCGATTCGGCGCACCATTAAGTGCGGCCGGTTTGTAGAAAGGATGTGCGTTAATGGTGGCTTGGCGCTCCGGAGGAGCAGCTGGTTTGGGGGTGTTCCTGGAATTGGAAGGTATTTAGTGCCCGAAGCACTAGAACATCCTGCTCTTCTTCTCAACCGCCATGCGAAACACCTTGTACTCAAACACTACACCACCTCCGCCACTACAAAGGTGCTTCCTCCCACGTAAATGAGATCCGCTTCCGCGGCATCTTGGCGGGCGGCGGCGAGGGCTTCGCCTACCGAATCGTAAGTATTTCCCTTTAATCGGTAGCCGGCGGCGGCAGCCTGGAGTGCTGCGGCCTCCAGCCCGCGGGGAACGTTGGGGCAAGCGAAGTAATAAACCGCCGCCGGCGGCAGCAGGGACAACATTTTCCCGACCTCTTTATCCTTAACCATTCCGAGGACGATACGCAGTTGGCGGTGCGGAAGGCTGAGGAGTTGTTCCACGGCCAGGCGCATGCCCGATTCGTTGTGCGCGCTTTCGCAAACGACGGTGGGCCGCTCGCCCAGCATTTGCCAGCGCCCCATAAACCCGGTAATCGACCGCAAGTCGCGGAAAGCCGCTCGCAGCTGGGCTTCCGTAGGCTGTAATTCGGAAGAAAGATGGGCCAGGGCCGCTAGCGCCGTTTGGAGATTCTGTCCCTGGTAGGCGCCAACCGCATTAAGGACGATATCGGGATAAGCCAGGTTACCGTCCCGGAATACATCGTAATGCGCGTGGGTAAGTCCGGCCTGCTTGCGCTCCGCCCGATAATGCTGATCGGCAAAATAAATAGGAGCCTTCAGGGAGCGCGCCTTATCCACAAAAACCGGATGGGTCTCCGGATGGGTCTCCCCGATGACCACGGGCGTCTGTTGCTTGATAATTCCCGCCTTTTCCCCAGCAATAAGCGGCAGGGTATCTCCGAGAAATTGCTGGTGATCAAAGCTAATATTGGTAATTACGCTAAGAAGGGGGCGCAATACATTGGTGGAATCCAACCGCCCTCCGAGTCCCGTTTCCACCACCGCCAGGTCAATCTCCTGGCGGGTGAAATAGTCAAACGCCATGGCTACGGTGATCTCAAAGAAGGAAGGCCGGATATCGACGATGGCGGGCGCCATGCGTTCGGTGAAGTCAATGACAAAGTCCTCCGGTACGTATTGTCCGTCGATGCGAATGCGCTCGCGAAAATCCCGGTAGTGGGGGGAGGTGTAAAGCCCGGTCCGGCATCCCTTTTGTTGGAGGGCGGCGCTCAGCATGTGGGCTACGGATCCCTTTCCGTTGGTGCCGGCGATGTGGATGCTGCGAAAGTGCTTCTGCGGATTGCCGAGCACCTCCAATAACCGGTAAGTATTGGATAGATCCTTTTTATAGGCGGAGGCGCCCGCGCGCTGGAACATGGGCAGCTGCCGGAAGAGGTATTCTAATGTTTCCTGGTACGTTTTGCTCAAGGGCAATTCCTGAATTAGCGAACTTTAAAACGATAAGTGATGGTGCCGCATTGGCGCTCCACTTCGCCGGGGGAGAATTTCCATTTGCGGGCATTTTCCACGGCGATGCGCTTTAGGGTGGCATCCTGAGTAGAGGAGCCTTTAAGGGTGTACTCGGCCGATATGACATCACCGGCGGCGTTTACGCATACCCGGACGACGACGGCGCCTTCTTTCTGGGAAGTATCGTTGGGTTTGGGATTGCGGGTGACGCCGCGGCCGCTAAGTCCGCCCCCTACGTTACCAACGCCGGAGCTAAGGCCTTCCAGCTTTTCGGCATCCGGATCGCCTTGGGGATCGCCCTGGTTGCCTTCTTCTCCGGTATCGCCTTTGCCTTCCCCCTGTCCGAATAAGCCCCCCAGCTCATCTTTTAATTGATCGGCTTCTTCCTGTTTCCGGCGTTCTTCTTCTCGCCGTTGGCGTTCGGCTTCTTCCTGGGCTTTACGCCGGGCCTCTTCTTGGCGGCGTTGGCGTTCGGCTTCCTCCTGTTTCCGGCGTTCTTCCTCCTCAATGGCGACTTGGTCGGGATCTTCCGTTTTCACGACTTCGCGCTCTTCTACGGGCGCCGGCTCGGTTTGGCGTTCCGGTTCGCTGAGCTCGCGTTCGGGCTGTGGTTCGGGTTCATCACGTTCTTCGGGTTGCGGGGGCTGGGAGGGCGCCGCGTTTTCGATCCCTTGCCCCTGATCGGGCAATCCCAGATTGACCAGGATGCCTTCCTGCCCCGGAGGTGGATCCGGATAAGTCAGAATAGGCAGCAATCCCATCAAAACGAGGGTGATGTGCACCAGTATGCTCAGCCAAAGGCCGCGCTTGCGATTTCTTTCTTCCTGTGGATTGTGTATATCATCCATGGTATGCGTTTTTTTGGTTAAGGGGTTCTAGTAATGCTTATTATAGGAAACGTCTTCCGCCCTTCAAATCATTCCCTCCCCAAGTTACTTTAGACATCATTAACGAAAGGAAATGGATGTGAGGGTCTGGCGGCCCGTGATTTGGAAGGATGGAGGTGATCAGAGGAATTGCACATCCATCCTTCCAAAATGGCCGCAGGCCGCATCCATATTACCCACCTATTCTTCCGTCGCCAATATTCCGTTGATGTTGTTGCGCATGGCGATATCCATAACCGAGACGACGTGCTCGACGGGGGTGCCCCTGGCGGGGGTGATCGTCATATTCATTTTGCCGCGCGTTTGCCGGGCGCGGCGGCTCAGGGCGTTTTCCAGTTCCTGCAAGCCGATGCGCTTGCCGTTCAAGTAAAAGTTGCCGCTACGGCTGATGGCCACATCATCCATTTCGGATGCGGATTCCACCCGGGTGCGCGAGCTGCCGGGCAGCTTGAGGTTCAACGCATTGGGCGCCACCAGGGAGGAGGTTAGCATAAAGAAGATCAGCAACAGGAAAATGATATCCGTCAGGGAGGACATATTGAACTGAGCGCTGACTTTACTTTTTTTCTTGAGTCCCATAGCGATGGTGTTTTAGCTCTCCGGTTGCGTGGCAATAATGGCCTTTACGCCCAACTGGCTGGCAATTTTCATTACTTCCGTCACGTAATCGAAGGGGGTACCCACTTCCGCGACGATGGTGATGGTAAAGTTTTTTTGGTTTTTATTTTTCTTTTGGCTCTGACGCAGTTCGTACTGCAGGGCGCGGCCCAGGTTGCCCGGCTGCAAGGGATTGTCGTTCACGCGGTGTTGACCTTCCCGGTTGATGCTGACCACGACCGAGGTGGCCGCCACCGTCTTGGAGTCCGACTTGGGGAGATCGAAAGGCTGGATGCGCACCAGGGTAGATGTCAGCATAAAGAAAATCAGCAACAGGAAGATGATATCCGTCAGGGAGGACATGCTGAATTCCGCGCTAACCTTACTTCTTCTTTTGAGGCCCATGTTTTTGAGTTCTGATTGAGGCTAAGCGACGGGCGATTAATAAGTGTCGGGTTTAGATAGGCAAGTGATTTTCCTTTTAACCAGTTCCCGACCTTAGCAGCGCTAAGGAAGGCGGTTCTTCAACGCCGGATAAAAGGAAAAGCACTCCTAGAAAACCCGACAGTTATTGATTGCCCGTCGCTAAGCATTAATTGAGGCGCCATTAAGCGGTAGGCTCCTGTAGCAAGTCCATAAATTCCACCGTTGTGCGTTCCATTTTAAAGACCACCTTTTCTACGTTGGCCACCAGTACATTGTAACCGATGAAGGCCAGGATGCCGATAAACAAGCCAAATGCCGTAGTGATCAGGGCTTGGTAAATACCGCCGGCAAGCACGTCGGGGGTCACGTTTTGTTCGGTCGCCATCCGGTAGAAAGCCAAGATCATACCCGTCACCGTACCAAAGAAGCCGATCATGGGAGCGGCGCCCGCAATACTGGCGAGGGTGGACAGGTTTTTTTCCAGTTTGAAAATTTCCAGGTTACCGACGTTTTCGATGGCCGCATCGATATCGCGCAGGGGTTTACCGATGCGTTGCAGCCCTTTCTCCACCATGCGCGCCACCGGGGAATCGGTAGTTTGGCAGAGCGACTTGGCGCCCTGGATGTTGCCGGACTGGACGTTGGCGCGGATGTTATTCATAAAGCTTTCGTCGATGCGACCCGCCCGCTTAATATTGAAATAGCGCTCCAGGAAGATGTAGAGGGCGATGACCGAGAGCACCAGAAGCACCAGAACGATGGTGATTCCAAGTGTGCCGCCCTGACCGATGATATCAAAAAAACTCTGGGTTTTTTCTTCCCGCTCCAGGTCGGCGGTTTGGAATAACAGAAGGAAGTACTGTAACATGGATCTGATCTTGTTTTGCTGGCTAAATGTTAAGAACGTCGATGCAACTCGCAAATTATCAAAGAAGCACTAAATTTAACAAGGAACCACTAAAATATTGTCTACTTTTGGGCCCCGATGGATTTGGACATTATACTTCCTTGCTTTAATCCTACGGATACCTGGGAGCAAAAGGTTCGGCAGGCCTACTACAAAATCGGTCAACTGCTGCCGGAAAAGCGCATCCGCCTGATCCTCGTCAATGACGGCAGCACCGCCAACTTCCACGATGATGCGCTCGCCTACCTGCGCCGGGAAATTCCCTGTCTGGAGATCGTCAGTTACCCCGAAAATCGCGGGAAAGGCTACGCCGTGCGCGCGGGCGCCCAACAGGCCGAAGCCCCCTGGGTGCTTTTTACCGATATCGATTTTCCCTACGAAGAGGAGGACCTCGTCGCCATCTACCGGGAACTGTGCAAAGGGCAAGCCGATATCATCGTCGGCACACGCCGTAAGAATTACTACCGCAAAGCCCCCCTCCATCGCGCAGCCATCTCCTACATTCTGCGCAATATGACCAAGGTGGTGCTGGGCCTCCCAATATCCGACTCGCAAGGCGGGCTGAAGGGCTTTAGCCCCAAGGGATTGGAAGTCCTCAAACAAACCGAAATCGACCGCTATTTATTTGATTTGGAATTGATCAAACGGGCAAGTAAAGATAAGCAATTGCGCGTCGTACCCCTGGAGGTCTCCCTCAAGCCAGGCATTCAATTTGCTTCGGTGGGCAGCCGGATTCTCTATCAGGAATTTTCCAATTTTTTAAAGGTGCTGCGGGTGTGAGGAATGGTGAATAGGCTTCGGGCACTAAATACTTGATAAGTTTCTCGGATGTTTTGAGAAGGGTATTTTCCCCCAATCCTTCCTTTTTTCCACAGAATTCTTATTTTTATCCCGCTAGCGAAAATTCGCTAATTTTTGCTGTAGTGCGTCATCACGCAGGGCATCAGGATTGTTGTCATTAGTGCACGGCGCAGTGAAGACCGGCGAGCCAAAAATTTCCGTTTACACTTTGTAAGCCCAACAAATCAACAAATCCTAAAACTGACCATACTAAACCACTCCACCACATGAGTCGAAGAATCAAAAAAGCTGCCGTGCTGGGATCGGGCGTCATGGGCTCCGGCCTGGCCTGCCATCTGGCCAATATCGGTCTGGAAGTCATCATGCTCGACATTCTGCCCCCCGACCTCAAAGACGAAGAAAAAGACCGACCCGCCGCCCGCAACCGCATGGCGGATACCGCACTCAAAAAGGCCATCAAATCCAAACCCGCCCCCCTTTACGACAAAGACTTCGCCTCGCGCATCACCACTGGCAACTTTGAAGACGATCTCCACCGGATCGGCGAGTGTGACTGGATCCTCGAAGCGGTCGTGGAGCGCCTGGACATCAAGCAGCAGCTCTTTGAAAAAGTTGAACAACACCGCAAACTGGGCACCCTCATCTCTTCCAATACTTCCGGCATTCCCATCCACCACATGCTGGAGGGGCGCTCCGAAGATTTCCGCAAACACTTCTGCGGCACCCACTTCTTCAATCCGCCCCGCTACCTGCGCCTGCTGGAAGTCATCCCCACCACGGAGACCAGCCAGGAGGTAGTCGACTTCTTCATGCACTTCGGCGACCTATACCTGGGTAAGCAGACGGTGCGCTGTAAAGACACCCCCGCCTTCATCGGCAACCGGGTGGGCGTTTACGCCATGGCCAAGATTTACCAGCTCACCACCGAGCTGGGGCTGCGCATCGAAGAAGTCGACAAACTGACCGGTCCCGCTATCGGCCGCCCCAAAACGGGCACCTTCCGCCTGGGCGACCTGGTGGGTCATGATACCGCGGGCAAAGTCATCCAGGGCATCAAGCAGAATTGCCCCAACGACGAGCAGGCCCACGCCTTCGAACTGCCCAAATACCTGCAGTGGCTGCTCGACAACAAGTACCTCGGCAATAAGAGCGGCCAGGGCTTCTACAAAAAAACCGAACAGCGCGACGAGCAGGGCAAACGCGTCATCCTCGCCCTCAACCTCGAAACGCTGGAATACGAGGAACAGCAGAAAGTCGACATCCCCAGCCTGAAGGCCACCAAGCAGATGGACGAGCTACCGCAAAAGATTCGCCACCTCTTCGAGGCCGAAGACAAGGGCGGGCAGCTCGTGCGCAAATCCCTCGCCGGCCTGTTCGCCTACGCCTCCAACCGCATACCCGAAATTGCCGACGACCTCTACAGCATCGACGACGCCATGCGCGCCGGTTTTGCCTGGGAGATGGGCCCCTTCGAATATTGGGAAACCATCGGCATCCAGAAAGGCGTCGAGGCCGCCGAGGCAGAAGGCGAGCAAGTGGCCGATTGGGTTAAAGAAATGATTGCCGCCGGACACGACAGCTTTTACCGCCGCGAAGACGGCATGCGTAAGTACTACCATCTGGGCAGCAAATCGTACCAGCTCATCCCCGGCACCGAAGCATTCATCATCCTCGACAACTACCGCAACCAGTCGCCCGTGCACAAAACGAGCGAGACGGTGCTGCACGATATCGGCGACGGCGTCTTGTGCCTGGAATTCACCAGCCCCCACAACACCATCGGCGAGGGGGTGCTGCGGGGGATTAACGAATCTATACAACTGGCCGAAGAAGGGGATTGGAAAGGCATCGTCATCGGCAACAACGCCAACCACTTTTCGGTGGGCGCCAACCTGATGATGATCGCCATGATGGCCTACCAGCAGGAATTCGACGAGCTCAACCAGGCGGTCAACCTCTTCCAGCAAACCACCATGCGTTGCCGCTATTCCAGCATACCGGTCGTAGCCGCCACGCAAGGCTACGTCTTCGGCGGCGGTTGCGAAACGCTCATGCACTGCGACGCAGGCGCCATCGCCGCCGAAAGCTATATAGGATTAGTAGAAGCCGGCGTAGGCCTCATTCCCGGCGGGGGCGGCACCAAAGAATTTGCCGTACGCACCGGCGACGCCTTCCACGCGGGCGACACCAAGATCCCAGTCCTCATCGAGCATTTCCGCACCATCGCCATGGCCAGCGTGGCCGCCTCGGCCCACGAAGCCTACGGCTACGGCTACCTCGATCCGAAAAAGGACCAGGTCATCGTCAACACCAACCGCAATATCGCCGAAGCCAAAGACCTGGTGCTGGAACTGGCCGAAGATTACGTGCAGCCCATTTTCCGAAGAGATGTACACGTATTGGGGCAATCGGGCCTCGCCGCCCTCTACACCGCCGCCAACGAGCTGCAACTCGGCAACTGGGCCACCGAACACGATATCAAAATCGCCCGCAAAATGGCCTGGGTCCTCTGCGGAGGCGACCTCTCCAGCGAACAACAAGTCTCCGAACAATACCTGCTCGACCTGGAAAGGGAAGCCTTCCTCAGCCTTTGCGGCGAGCAGAAGACGCTGGAGCGGATTCAGCACATGTTACAAACGAACAAGCCGCTTAGGAATTAGGAGTTGATAGGGGGTTCAGGTTTTGTTCTTTGGAAATCAAAATGGTGCTTGAATGATTTTTTTGTCTTGTGATTTACGTTTTGGGGTGACTCTAATGAAGCTATAGACTGTGTAAGCAAGGGGCTGGTGAAAATCATAAAATAACCTTGTTCCGGAATTACATGTTTTACAAAAGAATACACCGTTTAAGAAAAATCTTAATTACAGAATAACCCGAGTTCGGTAGTGCAAAAATAGTAAGTTGGCGTACCCCTGATTGTAGTCGATTGACGGTACCCACTACCCACTACCAACTACTAATTCCTACAATATGGATGCTTATATCGTCAAAGCCTACCGTTCCGCCGTGGGCAAAGCCAAGAAAGGCGGTTTTCGCAACTACCGCTCCGAAGATCTGGCGGTAGACGTGGTTAAGTACCTGATGGAGCAGACGCCCGAGATGGACCCCCAAATGGTGGATGACGTCATCGTGGGATGCGCCGTGCCCGAAGGCGAGCAGGGCCTGCAAATCGGTCGTCTAATTGCCGCGCGGGCGCTGGGCAAGCAAGCGCCGGGCATGACCGTAAACCGGTATTGCGCATCGGGACTGGAGACGATCTCCATCGCTACGGCAAAGATTCGCGCGGGCATGGGGCACATCTACATCGCCGGGGGCGCCGAAAGCATGAGCCTGGTGCCGATGACCGGCTACAAACTGGCGCCCAGCTACCAGACCGCCAGTACCGATCCCGACTACCTCGTCAGTATGGGCATCACCGCCGAAGCCGTTTCCCAAAAATACAATATCGGCCGCGAACAGTCCGACGAATTCGCCTACCACTCGCACATGAAAGCGGCCAAGGCCATCGATGAAGGCTATTTCAAAGACCAAATCGTACCGGTCACCATCAAAGAAGTCTTCGTACAAAACGACCGGCGGGTGGAAAAAGAACACACCGTCGATACCGACGAAGGCGTGCGCCGCGACACCAATGTCGAAACGCTCGGCAAACTGCGACCGGCTTTCGCCAATAACGGCGTCGTCACGGCGGGCAATTCGTCCCAAACGTCCGACGGGGCCGCCTTCACCCTCGTCGTCAGCGAAGAGATGGTCAAAAAGCTCAAGCTCGAACCCATCGCCCGCCTGGTAAGTTGCTCCGTGGCGGGTGTAGAACCGCTGTACATGGGCATCGGCCCCGTAGCGGCCATCCCCAAAGCGCTCGACTACGCCGGCATGAAACTCAACGACATCGAACTCATCGAACTCAACGAAGCCTTTGCCGCTCAATCCCTCGCCGTCATTCAAGAAGCGGAGCTCAACCCCGGTATCGTCAACGTCAACGGCGGCGCCATCGCCCTGGGCCACCCACTGGGATGCACCGGCGCCAAACTCTCCACCCAACTCTTGAACGAAATGCGCCGCCGCGGCAATAAGTACGGCATGGTGACGGCTTGCGTCGGCGGAGGGCAAGGCATTGCGGGGATTTATGAATTGTTGAATTAGTGGGAAGTAGAAAAACTGCGCAATCATGACGACTAAGAACCTATTCCCTTCTTTCATTTTGGCGGCTCTATTGCTGGGCGCCGCCGCAATCATCAATTGGAATATGGCCGAAGACTACGAACTGCGCTTTTCCGCCAGCGGAGCCAAAGGCACTTTCAGCGGGCTGCAGGGTGAAATTCAATTCGATCCCGAACAACTCGATCAATCCGTGATGGACGTCAAGCTCGACGCCTCCACCATCGAGACCGGCAATAATCTCAAAAATAAACACGCCCGCGGCGACAAATGGCTGCACGTAGAAAAATATCCGGAAATCCGCTTCGCCTCCAAATCCTTCCGTAAAAACAACGGGCAGTACGAAGTAACCGGCGATCTCACGCTGCACGGCGTTACCCGCGAAGTGACCATTCCCTTCACCTTTGAACGCACCGGCGAGGGCGCTCTTTTTCGGGGCCACTTTACCGTCAATCGCCGCGATTACGAAATCGACGGGCCCCTGCTGGGATTTGTGGTCAGCAATGACATTGAGGTGGATCTGCGGGTGCCGGTTGTGGAGTAGTTAGCCCGGATGATGCACGAATTGATCTATTATGCGGCGCAAATGCCCGCCATTCCTGCGAGAGACCAGGCCTGACCACCATCTGCGCCGCTCCCTACGAAAAACTCATGCATAATCCGGGTTAATCTGCCTTGCTTGCTACCGCACCAACAACACCTCGCCGCCAAAAACCTCCGAGGCTCCATCCACAAACTCAATCTTGGCGGCGTAAACATAAACCCCCGCCGAGAGGCGCTTGCCCTGGAAATGCCCCGTCCACCCCACCGATGGGTCGTCCGGCATAAAATTTTCGGCCGCATAGACCAAACTGCCGTGGCGGTTGAAAATGCGCAGGTACTGTACTTCGGCAACCCCGGTACGACCGTAGATCATAAATACATCATTGCTCCCATCGTCATTCGGGCTAAAAGCATTGGGGATGTACACCCGCCGGGTACGGTCGACGCCGATTCGAATCCGGTCCGTGGCGGTGCAAAAATTGGTGGTGTCCTCTACCCGTACCCGGTAAACGGAAGTTCTCAGGGGTCGAACCGTAAAATCCGGATTCGCGCTGAAAAACCGGCCCTCTGGTCCTTCCCATTCGTAGCGCAGGTGCTCGCTATTGGCTTTCGCCGAAAGGCGGAGGGAATCGCCCAGGCGAATTTCCCGGTCGCGCCCCAATTCAACGCGGATAGTGGGCGGGGGATCGATCGTAGCGGAGAAAGTGCGCGCGCAACCGGAAGCATCCTGCACGGTTACCGCGTAGGCGCCGGCCGTCAAAGGGGAAAAAACCGGGGCGTCCTGTAAGTTGCCGCCCGCCAGCGCGTAGCGGTAGCCCGGCTGACCGCCGCTGACGCCGGTCAGCCGGATGTCACCCCCATTCTCCGGCTCCAGGCAAGTCAGGGCGGGGGCAATCAGCTCGGCGGTAATTTGCTGGGGTTGGGAGAGATTGTAAGCAGCTGCGGCGGAACATCCCTTTTCGTTGCGTACGTTGAGTTGGTAATTCCCGGCGGGTAAACCAGAAAGGGTTGGCCGGTCGGCGCCGGTATTCCAATTGTAGGTCAGGCTCTCCCAGGGGCCGCTAATTTCCGCCTCCAGCACAGCGTCGGCGGCGCCAAAGCAGGAAACGGGCGTCAGCTCGCGAATCACCGCTTCCAATGGGGCCGCGGGCTGGGTGATATTCACGCTATCTTCCGCCTGACAACCATCTTCATTGGTGGCGGTGACGCCGTAAACGCCGGCCGGCAAAGTAGTCACGGCAGCTTGCTCATCACCCGTGCTCCACAGGAAGGCTTGCGGATTGCCGTTGGTTATCACCTCCGCTTGCCCGTCGCTACCGCCAAAGCAGGAGACCGGCCGCACTTCCCGCGCATCGGCGATAAATTCGGGGGGTTCTTGGATGGTGAAAGGGGCCGAAGTGCGGCAACCATTGGTGTCGCTGAGCTCGAGCACATAATTGCCCGCACACAAGTTTTGCTGCACGGCCGTAGGCGGTCGGTCACCCTTCCAACTGTAGCGATAGGGCAATTTACCGCCCCGACCGGCAGCTTCCAGGCGGCCATCGCAGGCCCCAAAACAGCTGGCGGCTTCCAATGCCAAAGTATCGATGACTAATGGATCGGGCTCGGTGATCGCCAGCGTTATGGTCGTATCCCCAAAATCGTCTTCGATGGTGATGGAATAGTTGCCGGCAGTAAGCCCGTCCAGGATAGCTTCTTCCCCATCGGTTGCGAGCCTTCCCTCTCCTTGCAGGTCGCCGCCGTCATTTGACCAACGGTAACGGTAGGGCGCGATGCCGTTGGTGACGCGGAAGCTGATCGCTCCGTTGGCGTCTCCGGCGCAACGCAACGCATCCCCCGATCCGGAAGGCCGGATTTGAGTAATAAAAGCCAATTCGAGACAATCTTCCGCCCGGCATCCCAGTTGGTCGGTTACGGTGACACAGCAATCGCTGCCGGCCTCCAGGTCATCTACTTCCGCCGCCTGACTACCGTTGCACCACGCAAAAGAATAGCCACCGGCGCCCCCGGCGGGATTCACCCGGGCGCGGCCATTGGCCCGGGGCCAGACGGCTTTTCCAACTTGCTCCAGCCCCGCCCTTATAGGTTCCAGAACCGTTAGGCGAGTGAGAACGATACTGTCGCATCCGGCCTCGATCTGCAGGGTGTCGGTGTAGTTGCCGGAGGTCGTGTAGGCCGAATGCCCCACCCGTAAGGTATCCCCCGCACAAAGGGTAGTGTCCCATTCGGTAAGGGGGGTTGCATCACCGGCGTCGCGCAGCTGCAGCTGAAAAGTCCCTACTCCATCCCGGCCAAAGCCATCGATCATTACAAAATAGGTGGCGCCCGCATACAGACAACTCACCTCCAGGGTCTCCGAGGGCTCCTCCAGGCTGTACTGACTCCCTAATTCTTGCAGCTTTCCATTACAAGCACCGTTGAAGGTTTCAAAAACCGCCACTTGCCCGTCGAGGGGATAGACGGAATTATCGGGCGTCACCGTCACCTCTACGTGGCCCGAGGCGGGCGCCCGGAAGCTGAACCATACCGTGCGCTGGGATTGGAAGGCGAAGGTATTGGGATCGCGCGTGCGGGTCGCGCAAAAATTGGAGCGAGGGCCAATGGTTCCCACAGTTCCTCCTTCCGGCACCACGCCCAGATCTTCCGCATCACAGGGGCGGTCGCCCCCCTCCCGCACATTGATAGCGCGCACTTGCAAGCCGA
>CAYWHT010000011.1:12601-19787 GCA_964458135.1 uncultured Saprospiraceae bacterium
GGGATCAGCGGTCTCTCATTGCCCGTCAACCAGCACATAATACCGGGTATCGGGCTCGGGGCAAAAGAGCAGATAACGCAGGCGGTTATCTTCCCGCAAGAGATTCCGGTTGCGCACCAGGTCGGTCAGGTTGTCGCATCCACCTACTCCCGATCGGTAAACCGCCAATTCCAGCGCCAGAGGCTGGCCGGTATTTTCGGGATCACCCTGCGCTTCAATCGCCAGCACTGGGTCGGGATTGAACCCGGTACGGAAGGTAAACCATACGCCAGCATCGTTGGAAAAATCAATGGGCTGTGGTTCCTCAATATTTGCGGCGCAGTCATTGGAGTACCGTCCGAGCGTCCAATCACCAATCACTCCGGCAGGATTGAGGGCGCCCAGATCAATGGCCTCGCAGGGTAAGTCATTGGTGCAGGTAGGCGTCGTTTGCGCCCACCCCCGGGCCATACCTACCGCCAACAAAACGAACAGAAAAAAATGGTGTCGCATCATATCCTACAGATGGTGCGTATGTAGTTTTCCCCTATGGATAGTCGTTAGGTGAGATTAGGATTTGTCAGCAGATGGGGTTTAAGATAAGGCGTTTTGAATGCTAAAGGAACTCACGGCGGAAACTCTTGAAAATTTCAAGCATCCGTGAAAGCAGCTACCGGCCGGAACCAGCATGGGGTCTTACCAGGAGCCATTGAAAAGCTCTTGGTATAGTCTGCCAACCCAAAATTTGTGAATGCTGACTTGGCAGACTATAAAACCCCATGCGGCGTCCAAACTACCAACGTTACCCGGAGGAGGGACGGGGTCTTTACTCCGGGCTAGTCGATTTTATAACCGTCACATCGCCCCGGAGGATCTCGCCTTCCGCGATATCCAGGCGCAGCACGTAGTAATAGGTGCCGTCGGGCAGAAATTCTCCGCTGTCGTTGCGGCCGTCCCAATCGTTCATGTAGGGGCGGGCCTCGTAGACGATGTCGCCCCAGCGATTGAAGATGATAATGTGGTTATCGGGCCAAATCGTGGGATCGTTATCGAGTTGTTCGAAGCGGAGCTGGTCATTCATGCCGTCGCCGTTGGGGGTGATGGCATTAGGTACTTCCGGCTCGTAATCGGGATCGGGTTCTACCGTAATGCTGATGAAAGCCGTATCGCATAAGCCCGGGCAGGTAAGGTTACAGAGCTCGTAGGTGATCTCTTCTTCTCCGAAAATACCCGGGTTGGCGACGGAGTAACTAAACCGGCCGTTGCCCAGGGAGGAAATCGATCCCAGGGAAGTAGAATCCAGCAAATTAGCCTCCCAGGGGCCATTGGTATTGATCAAGTCATTAGACAAGGGATTGATAACCTGGCTAAGTGCTCCCGCATCCATCACGACCTGGTCGTTATTGGCTTCGGGACGGAGCTCCTTATCCACCAGCACGGAGTCGGAGCTGTAGTCGGGGCATCCGGGCCGGGACAGCGTCCAGACAAATAGATTGCTCCCTCCGCTCAAATTGCTAACGAAAGTGGACGCCATCTCGGGATTTTCGATAGTAGCCGTGGTGGGCGTCGTCCAACGTCCGGTCGCATTAGCGGGGGCATCGGCGAAGATCATGGCGGTTTCTTCACAGGTAGCCTGGTCTTCGCCGGCGCTGGCGAATTCTATGGAAGGATCGAGCGCCACCATCACGGTATCGGAGATAGCGCATCCCGTAGCGTTATTGGTTACTTCCAATTGGTAGCGGCCTTCTCCCACTACGGTTGGCGTTACGGAGGTTGCATTGGAGAGTTGTCCCTGCTCACCAACCACTTGCCAGTTGTAGGTGATGTCCGCTCCGCTCGCCGAGTTGGAGCCATCAAGGGTGATGGTGTCGCCCGGGCACTCGATGGTGACGTTGCCACCGGCGTCGATGGCGGGCAGGTTGATGTCTTCCGTCACTTCCACCATTTGGCTGGCCTGGCAGCCGGTCGTGCTATTGGTGATCTGCAAAGTGTAAACGCCTCCCGTTGCCACCTCGATGACCAGCGGATTGTCGGTGGGGTTGAGAGGCTGTCCGTTGGGGTCGGTCCAGCGAACGTTGAACTCGTCTCCACTGGAGGAGCCGGTAGCGTCCAAGGTTACCGTACTCACCTGGCAGGTAATCACATCGGCCGCAGCGACCGTCACCGAAGGCAGGCTGGTGTCTTGATTGACCTCCACTTCGTCAGTTGCGGTACAGCCGTTGAGGGTGTTGGTGACCAGCAGCTGGTAGGCGCCGGCGCTACGCACTTCCGTCTGCAGGGTATTGCCCGGCTCCGGCGGCATGCCTCCCGTCAGGGCCGACCATTCGTAGGTGAAGCTGGAGCCGGTGGAGGAGCTAGTCCCGTTGAGCGTGACTACGCTATCCTGGCAGGTGATCAGGCGGTCCATGCCGGCATTGGCGACCGGCGGCACCGTGTCGGCCCGTACGATGAATTCATTTTCGTTGGTGCAGCCGGTGCTGATGTTTTCCACCGTAATTTTGTAGGCGCCCGCGGCATCCACCTCCACGCTGGGGCCATCGGTAGCACCAATGAAGGCGCCGCCTTCCAGTACTTCCCATTGGATATCGTAATCGGCATTTGCCGGTGCGATCTGTGCGTTGATGGTGGCGGTATTTTCGACACAGCTGACGGCCGGCTGTTCGAGGGTGCTGATCTGCGGCAATTCGCCGTCTACCTCGATTTCGACCGAGTCGACGGCGGTACAACCATTGCGGTCGTTTTCCACTTCCAGCAGATAGGTGCCCGGATTACTGATCTGGACTTGCAGGGTATCCTCGGCTACAATATTTCCACCGAGCGACCAACGGTAATTAATGCCGGTCGTGTCGGTAGAGCCCGCACCATCGAGGGTAAAGGCGTTTTCGTCACAAGTCAGAGTAAATCCCGGCCCGGCTTCGGCAACCGGCCTTTCCCGGTCTTCGTTAATGCGCACCGAGTCGGTAGTTTGACAACCGTTTTCCGGGTTGGTCACCTGCAGGAAGTAGACTCCGGTGGCGGCGATCTGTGGCGTTAGCGACGTCTCGGTGCCGGGCACCAGGTTTCCGCCTTCCGCCGCCGACCATTGGAAGTCAAAATCGTCGGGCACATCCGACACCTCGGCCGCAAGGGTCAAGGTATCCGCCCGGCAGGTTAATTCCATGTTTTCCTCCAAAGCTACGGTGGGCAGCAGGTCGCTGCTGAACACCACGACGGTGTCGGTGGTGGAGCAGCCGGTTTCCGCATCCGTAACTTCTAAAATATATTCGCCGAGCTGTGCTGCGTTGAAGGTAACCCCCGCGCCCAATTGATTGCCCAGGGTGTCGAGCCAACGGTAGTTGACATCGCGGGTATTGTTGGAACCCGCTCCCGTCAGCTCTACCGAGGCGCCCTGGCAGGCCAGACCGGCATCCGGACCGGCGAAGGCGTCGGGAAAGATCCTTTCGTCATCAACTTCTACCGTATCGATGGCGGTGCATCCGGTAGTGGTGAAGCCTACCTCCAAAAGATATTGACCGGGAGCGGTAATACGGGGATTGACCAGCGAATCCTCGCCGGGCACGATTTGCCCTTCCCCGTCCAAAGTAGTCCAGTGATAAGCAATGGTATCCCCGGAAGCGGAAGCCGAACCATCGAGCCGGATGGTGTCCGCCGCGCAGGTGAAATCCAGGTCTGTTCCGGCGTCGGCGAGCGGGCGTTCGGGCTCCAGCACTTGTACGGTATCCCGGACCGTACAACCGGACATCTCGTTGGTGATGCTGAGGACGTAAGAGCCGGGCGATCCCGCCGGCGCCGGCAAGGAATTGCGATCACCGGGGAGCGTTCCGTCGATCGTGCTCCATTGCACGGAGATGTTTTCTCCGGTGGTGCCGCTGCCGGAAAGTAGCGAAATAGGGGGATCGCAACTGAAAACTTGGTCTTCACCGGCATCGACAGTGGGAATATCGGTAGCCATGGTTACCTCAAAGGTGTCCCGCAAGACGAGGTTGGGATTGGAATTATCAAAGATGGTCACCGGAACGCGTCCCGGCGCCAAGTTGATGGCTTTGTTATTAAACTGTATAGGGTTGGTGCCCCAATTGAAAAAGACGGGCTCGCTGCCACCGCTTACCGTCAGTTCAATAGAGCCGTTGGCGGCGCCGGGGCAGGTGACATTGGTGATGCGCACCTCTTCGATCACCAAGCGGTCTTGGATGCATACTTCGCCCATAACCGTCTGCACACTGCCTTCTCCGTTGGAAGTCAGCACCGTAGCGTCCGGATTGAGATTGATCGGCGCACATTCTCCGGCGGGGCCGGTCGGGACAAGGCACAGCTCAAAGAGCACGGTGCTATCCGCCAGCGCCTCGGCGTCGCCGCCACTCCAACTAAAAGTGCTGACGCCCACCCCGGCGGAACTCACGTCAAAGTTGCCATCGTCAATGCCCAGAACCGAAGCGGGCCGGATCTCGGCGAATTCGAGTGAAGAAGGATCCCAGTTAACGGTAAATTCGGTGGAAAGAATGTTTTCGAAATTGACCACGCGTAAAGGCACGCAGACCGTATCGTTGCGGAAGCCTTCCTCCTTGCCGATGACCAGTTCGTAACCTTCGGGTTGGAGGATGCATACCTCCCCTTCGGTGGTGGTTAGACCAATGTTTTGGCCGTTAGAATTAGCGTCGGTCACGACCGGACTGAAGGGGGCCGGCACTTCTCTAATTAACGGACAATTATCCGGCTCACCGGTCACTTCAAAGCACAGGCTAAAAATGACCGTTCCGTTGCTCAGATCCACCGGCGTAGCACTGCTCCACTGCAGGCTCAAGCTGTTGCTGGATACCCCGTCCAGGCGGAAATTATCGATGTCCGCACCGGGGAGCCCGATATCGGTTACGTCCACAAATTCCAGCCCGTCTTCCCAGGCCAGTGAAAACTGAAGGGAATCGATTTGCTCGAAATTGCTGACCGAAAAATCCACGCATACCGTTTCCCCGGGAGGAGCTTCGGCATTGGAAATTTGCATGGATACCCCCTCCGGTTGGATGACGGCCACCTCACAGTTGGAGGGATTGATGCCAATATTGTTGTTATTGGCGTCGACGACCCGTGCGGGGGAACCGGTAAACTGAACGGGGCTATTGCCGCCCAGCCCGACGACGTCGAAACAAACTTCGTACAGCACGGCGCCATCCGGCAAATCCTGGGGGAAATTAGGGTTGTAATCCAGCCCCAATACCCCGTTGATGGCGTTGTTATCGTCAAAATCGCTTATATCAAAGGCTACCAGGTTGCCGTTGAGGTTGCGTACTTCTTTGAACTGCAGAATATTGGGGTTCCATTCGGTTAGGAACCGCATGCGGCGAATGCCGTCAAAGTCGTTAGTGGTGACCTGCACGCAGACCTCCTGGTTCAGGTTGACCGAATCGCCGCAATTAGCGATTAATGGAAGCCCGGTAGGGTCGCAGGATCCTCCTTCCACTTGACCTTCGTCTTGCAGAAGCGGAATATTGACTCCGGGAACCACCCCATTGGTGATTTCGATGCCGGGGCCATCATCGGTAATTTCCACTGCGGAAGCCGTTTCGCAATCGCCGATAATGCGGAAACAGACCTGAAAGACAACGGTGCTGTCGGCCAGATTTACCGCCGGATTGCTAAGCTGGTTAGCCAGCCAACTGAAGAGCAAACGCCCCCGCCCCACGTTGGGCTCGGAGGGCACCCCGAAATTGGCCTTGGAGAGGTTGTCCAGATCATCCCCGGGAACGACATCCTCAAATCGCAGCACCGTCGTATCCCAGTTGACGGTGAACTGCATGCTGGACAGGTCGTCAAAGCCGGTCATGGTGAAGTCTACGCACACCAGGTCATCGGTATTACCCGATTCATCGGAAATATCTACCGTCAGGGGGCGCACACAAGAGGAGATGGTGCCGGGAATGGGGGTAATGCCAATGTTGAGGCAACCCACATTGAGGCGGGTTACCTTCACCGGTTCCGGATCTTCGTTAAAGGATTCGCCGAGTGGGATGGTGATATCGGTAATATCGCTGTATCCCCCTTTTACGCGAAAGCATATTTCAAAGAGCAAGGAGCCGTCGGGCAGGGTTACGGAGCTGGTCGCCGTTTCGCAGGGTTCGGGCTCCCAATTGAGCAGCAGCACGCCGTCATTGACGAGCGATTCGTCGAAACTGCCGTCGTCGAGCCCATCCAGTTGGAAATTATCCACCCGGAGATACTCCACTACCGAGGTATCCCACTGTATGGGAAATTTGACCTGCACCATATCGGTGAAGTCTTTGGCGGCGCGCACCTTGACGCAAACCGTGGAGTTGGTGCTGTCAGGGCAGGCTACTTCGGAGCTTAACGAAAAGCGGGGCGCATCTTGTCCCCACAGAGAGCTCGTTACAATGGCAAAGGAAAAGAATAGGAATGCCGAAAACGTTTTCATGAAACTATTGAATTTGGGACGCATGGTTTAGCAAATGCATGGGATTGGGAAAGGGGGGCGTTCGTGCTCGCCGGTCGTTCCCGATTTGATCCCTATCTTCACCAGGTCAATGAGGCTTGGTCGTCTGTTAATTGCTGAAAAGAGACAGCGCAATGTTGATCTCGTGGGTTGCTCCGACGGTAGGACCGAAGTCACTGAAAGTATAGTCGTAGCCATACCCAACCCGGAAGTTGTTGTCGAAACCGACATTTTCTCCCATCAGGAAGCCGGCTTCCAGGTGCATGGTTCCGCTGCTGCCTACGCCGGTACCCACCCACAGACTGCTGGGCAACTGATAGCGCAGGTTAAAGTCGACACTGATGGGAGCACTCTCCACGTATTTCACCCATACGGAGGGCTCCAGGAAGCTGTCGTTATCAAAAAAGTGGTAAAGCCCTAGCAGGCCGTAAAAGTGTTGTACGCGGCGGGTAAAGTACTCGCCGTTGTCGTTTTGAAAAGTGAGGTCTAGCCCTATGATTTGGGGCACCGAGACCCCTCCGTAGATGTAATCGCCATCAAAACTGCCACCGTCGAGCATGCGGTAAAAGAAGATCCCGAGTCCTACATCGGGAAAAAACTGGGAATCATCCTGGGCGCCCAGGATGTCATTTTCGTCGCGCAGCTGAATGTCACCGGCGTCAACCCGGAACTGGACCATTCCGGCGCTGAGCCCGATGCTCAGCCCGCCGTAGTCCGGATCGCTGGTCAACACCCCGGCGAAGCGGCCGTAAAAACCGGTAAAGC
>CAYWHT010000012.1:0-4435 GCA_964458135.1 uncultured Saprospiraceae bacterium
CTTTTTATCTCGCCGGCTTTTGCCTCCCTTTTTTTGATCCTGACTCTTTCGGCTGCCGTCCTCTTGACGGTCGGCTGCCAAAAGGAAGAAACGCCCCAACCCGCCGTTTGCAAGCCGGGCGAATGCGGAACCTATCCCGATTGTTTCCCCTGCTCCGATACGCTGAACGTCGTAGCCGATCCGGTGGGCGATACGACGAAAACTGAGGACGGTTTCATCCTGAACGAAGGCGAGCTGGAAGTCACCCCCGCCGAAGGAGAACCCATCGTGTTTGAGGACGCGGCAAACCTGAAAGTAACCTATGACGACGAAGGCAACCTGGTCAGCATCGAAGGACGGGCCCGCATTCCCTCACCCCACGAATGCCTTGAATTTAAGGACCCCGTGCAGTTCAATATGGGCTATTTTACCGGCTCCTTCATTAACGAAAACTTCTACCTGGGTTTTCCCTTAACGGAAAGCCGCGAATACTTCGTCTTTCGCATCGAGCTGGGGCTGGAGATGAGCGTCTGCACCAATAACGATCCTTCAGCCACCAAGCCCTTATCGCTAAGCGCCCCCGGCGGCGGACACCTACTCTACGTACTGGACAGCAACGACCCCTTCTTTTATTTTGAGGGGCAACAGGACCAACTGGGAGCGCTGGCGCTCGGGGCTTCCGTACAAAAGCAAATCGAATACGCCCCCCTGCAGCCCGTCGAGCAGGTGTCCGGGTTTTTCGGAGCTTCGGTGCGCAAGGGCAGCATCGGATTCCCGGCGCTGAAAATACTGGAAGCCAAAAACGTCGTGTTTATCCAGAATGCCGAATTCGACGCCGAACTGTTCTCGGACGATCCGCTGGGCAGCATCAGCGCCGGTTATCAGGGCGGGCTGAACGGCGAACTCAACCTGGGACTGTCGGCCGCCGGATTCATTTCTTTTGAAGTACCTGTCGGTCAGGGCAGCGCCGCTATTACCACCGAGGCGGGCGCCGGCGGCGTGCAGGCCCGCGCGTTCATCAACGGCCTCGTCGATCCCGACCTGAGCTGGTGGCCAGCCATCCTTCCCGTCAAACCCGACGGCCGATTGCGCACCCGCGGCTTTCTGCAGCAAGACGGCGTCTTCGATATCGGACTGGAAGGAGCCTTTGGCATTGACATCCCCGGCGACCGCAAGGCCGCCGAAGGCGCCGTCATCGCCGACAACGACGGCATCCGCCTCCAAGGGGAAGTGCAGGCCGGCGACGATACCTGGGGCGCTTCGGCTGCCTTCCGCGATAACGAAACCGAAATGATCGCCATGCCGCCTGACCGCCTGCTGGATAATAAAGACCAGTGGATCAACGGCGTCATCGATGAACAGTTCACCAAAATCGACTCGGCGCAGGCCGAACTCGACCAGGCGATCGAAAACTACCAACTCGAACTGAGCCTGCGCGGCCTGCGCAGCGACCTTCCCCCGCTGGTCGACCGGATTATCGCACTCATCAAAGACATCAGAAATGACGCCCGCAGCCAGGCCAATAGCGCCATCAACCAGGAGCTCAATAAAAGGAACGCCAAACTCTGCTCCTGGACAAGCAAAAGTCCTTCCCAAGCCGTCGGTGACGCCGTTCAACCTTACATCAACGCCCTCAACCGCATGAAAAGAGCCGTTCAACCGGAATTCACCGATGAACAAGCCCGCCGGGAACTGGAAGCAGCCCTGCGGAACCTGATCGGCAGAAAATCCTTCAGCTTTTCTTATACCTTTAAAGTAAAGGCAACGAAAACCTGGCTGCCCTGCTCCGGTTTGACCAGCATCAGCATAAGCAGAAAAATCACCGTCAACCGCACGGTGCTCAACGCCGAACAGGTCGACCTCCTGCAACAGGCCGCCGACAATGTCAAGCATATCCGCCCGGCCGAGGAGCGGTATCTCGACGCACAGGCCGTCGTTAACACCCTGCCCTCACGGGAAAAACTGGAACAGCTCAAACGCGATATCCAAAACGACGTGAAATCCATTCCCCAAATCGGCGGCGCCGGATATGTGAAAGACCACAACAGCGGAACATTCACCTTCTTCCTGCTGCTGGGAGAAGAGCGCCAAACCGTCGGCGAATTCAACCCCTTCAACGCCGACACCCTGGGAGGACTGATTCTGGAAGAGTTACTGTGAGGGGAGAATGGAAGAGGGGGAGACAGGGAGAACGAGGGTGGGTTGAACAGTCCCAATTGGAGGCTGCTCCCCCTCCTAAACCTCCATAAACCTCATCCCCACCAAAAGAAAAAGCTCCAACAGAGAAACATTTCTATCGGAGCTTTTTTCGCTTAATAAGCTGGGGGGCTATTAAGTCTCGCTCATCAACTCAAGTCGAAACAAGAGGAGAACGAGCAGTAGTACGCTCAGGATGATCATGGGATAAGGAGTAACTATTTAGCTCTCTACGGGAGCAAAAGAATAAGGAAAGCCGTCGTCTAGTTACCTGAGGGTTTTCGCGGCTTCTTTCGGCGATAGACAAGGCGCATATTCAAGAGTGGGGTGCAACTCTTGAATCAAAGATAGCCAAAGATTAATTCATGCATAATCCGGGGTAAGTCGTCTTCTTTCCTGATCCCTAGTACACTGTGCAATAAGTAGCTTTGCGCTTTGGCAGTGTACTAGTTTCCGAGCGAGAAGTAGGCGTCCTGCTTGATCAAAGCATCGGCTCGATGGATGACTTGTTGCATAGTCGATCAATTTTTAGTGTTTAAACACTGATATTGAACGACCGTGTTGCGAGAAAAGTCTCATGGAATGTTGGAGACTTGACTAAAGTCACTGACTTCCTCCGTATTTCATCTTATCTTAAAAGAGGAGTGAATGAATTAAAACCTAAAGTGATGAAAACTACGAAAACAACCTTCCACCTAGCCAAAATGCCGGCCCGCCAACTGGCTTACCTACGTCACGTAGGGCCTTACAAGGGAGACGCCGCGCTATTCGACAGGCTTTTCAGCCGCGTATTGGCGTGGCTGCAGGATCGAAACCTGATCAACTCCCAAATGGAGGCTATTTCCGTGTACCATGACAATCCCGATACCGTGCCCGCGGAGGAACAACGAATCAGTGTCGGTTTTACCGTGCCGATCGGAACGCCGGGAGAAGGCGATATCAAGATGATGGATCTTCCGGCGGGGGAGTACGCCGTCGGAACCTTTGAAATCCTTCCGGAAGAATACGGCGAAGCCTGGAACGACCTTTTTGGATACATCGGTCAAAACCGCTTAATGCCGGTACCTACCGGGCCGATGTACGAATCTTATAAGAACGATCCACGCAAACATCCGGAGGGCAAGCAGGTGGTGGATATCTGCGTAGCGCTGAATTGACGGGCCGGCTGGAAAGACCGGTTGTAGAGATGTTATAGTCTGCCAACCCAAAATTTGTGAATCCCGGCTTGGCAGACTATCAATACATTGGGCTGCCAATGTTTGGCCCCGCCGGAGGCCTAATTCGTAGAAAAGACAGGATAAACGATAGCCGTTTTTCAACACCCGATTCGCCTTTTCACCCGGCCGACGCAGGAGGACGGGCAACATCCTGATACCCACCCCCACCCGGCGTCTCCACCACCACCCGGTCTCCCGCCTCCACGCGAGCGTGATCAATCCCTCGTAATTCCCGCCGTTCTCCATCCGCCCGAATGAGATACTGCCGCCCACAAGCGCCGTCTTCTCCCCCTTTCATGCCGTAAGGCGCCACCACCCGGTGCTGCGTCAGCAAGGTCAGATCCATGGTTTCCAGAAAGGTGATATCCCGGATAATGCCGTCGCCACCCCGCCAGCGGCCGTTGCCCCCCGAGCCGGCGCGGATGGCGAAGCGATTCAGCCGCACGGGATAGCGAAATTCCAATTCTTCGGGATCGGTGATGCGGGTATTGGTCATGTGCTGGTGCACGGCCGATCGGCCGTGGAAGCCGGGCCCCGCGCCTGCGCCGCCGCCGATGGTCTCGTAATAGCCGAAGCGTTGGTTGCCGAAGAGGAGGTTGTTCATGCTGCCCTGGCTGCAGGCGGCAAGGCCGAGGGCTTTGATCAGGGTGTCGACCAGCCGTTGGCTGACTTCGGTATTGCCCCCCACCACCGCCGGGCAACGCTCCGGCTCGTCTTCGAAGGCAGGATGCAGGAAAGATTCCGGCAGGTGGAGCCGCAAACGGCGGAGCAGGCCTTCATTTAGCGGTAGTGGCTGCCGGCACAGCAGGCGCAGCACATAAATGACGGCGCTGTACACGATCGCCTGGTTGGCGTTCAAATTGCGGGGGTGCACTCCGGAAGTGCCGGCAAAATCCAGCTCCAGCACTCCTTTTTGCACTTGCCCGCGCAGATGGATGCGGTGGCCGTCATCCAGCTGTTCTTCGGCGGAGAAATGTTGGCCTTCCAGTGCCTCCAGCGCTTCCCCCAGGATGCGCTCCGCATTTTGCTGCAGGCCTTCCATG
>CAYWHT010000012.1:4445-9562 GCA_964458135.1 uncultured Saprospiraceae bacterium
GGCCAGCGCCAGCAGGTCGCGCTCGCCGCGGCGCAGGGCGGCGAGGGCGGCGTTGATGTCAGCGATGTTTTCTTCGATGGCGCGCGTAGGGTAAGGGGCCTGTTCCAGGGTTTGGCGGATGGCGTTCCAGCGGAACACTCCCCGGCGGGCCAAGTAGGTTGGTGGAAAGGCGACCCCCTCCTCGGCCAGGTTGCGCGCGTCGGGTGGCATGGAGCCGGGGCGCGCCCCGCCTATTTCGGCATGGTGCGCCCGGTTGATGACGTATCCGAGCAAATAGTCGTTCGGGGTATAGACGGGCGCCAACAGGGTGAGGTCGGGCAGGTGGGAGCCGCCGTAGCGAGGATGGTTGGTGAGCAGCACGTCGCCAGGCTCCAGGGGAAGCTTTTCCCGCACCAGGCGGGCGCAGACGCCCAGGCTGCCCAGATGTACGGGAATATGCGGGGCGTTGACCAACAGGCGGGCGTCGGGATCGAGCAAGGCGCAGGAAAAATCGAGTCGCTCCTTGATGTTGACCGAAAAAGCCGTACGCTGCAACTGCGCGCCCATAGCTTCGGCAATAGCGGCGAAGCGGTTGGTGAAGAGCTCCAGCTCGATAGTCTCCCGGAATTGCGGGGCGCCGCCGGTGTTGGCCGGCGGGCGCTGTAGCAGAAGGTGCCCACCGGCCTGTGCGGTTAGTCGCCATCCTTTGGCGATGAAAGCCGTGGCCGTGTCATTGATGATGATGGCCGGTCCCCGGATCCGGGCGCCGGCTTGTAAGCTGCGCCAGTCGTACACGGGTTGTTCTTCTTGATCGCCAAAGGACGGCGCGGAATAGTGCAGCGGTTGGGGCGCATAGGGGGCGGGGGCGGGGGCGCTTTCCGGCAAGGCATGGGTTGTGCTCGCACCGAAGACCTTGATGCTTTCCAGTTCAATCGTCCGGTCTTCCGGATAATGCCCGAAGAGTTCGCGGTAGCGCTCCTCAAATTGCCCGGGCAGCGCCTCGGCATCGCGGTAGGGAATTTCCAGGGTGCTGTTTTGGCCCGCCAGGCGCAGGTAGCAGAGAACCTCCCGGATTTCCATAGCTTCCCCGGGGATGCCTTCCCGGGCCAGCCCCTCTTTGACTTCTGCGGATAGCGCTTCGACGATGCCGGTCAGTTGTTCGCGGCCCTCCCGCCAGGATTGCAGGATCTGCCGCTCGGCCATGCTTTCTACGGGGGCGTGCCCGATGCCGTAGGCGCTGAGCAGGCCCGCGTCGAAAGGCAGGATAACGGTATCGGTTTGCAGCAATTCAGCCAGTTGGCAGGCGTGAAGGCCGCCCGCGCCGCCAAAGGCCAGCAGGGCGTAGTCTTTAGGATCGAACCCCTTGGCTACGGAGATGCGGCGGATGGATTCGGCCATTTTCTCATTGGCGATGCGTTCCAGTCCGGCCAGCAACTCGGCCGGAGGATGGGGCTCTCCGGTGGCCCGCTCCACTTCCCGTTGCAAACCTTGGAGAGCTTCCGCGGCCAGTGCCGTACTAACCGGAATGCCCATCAGTTGGGGGTCTAGTTTACCCAGCAGCAGATTGACGTCGGTAATGGTCAGGGGGCCACCCGCCCCGTAGGAGGCCGGCCCGGGCGAGGCGCCCGCGCTTTGGGGGCCCACTACCAGCTTTTCGCCATCGAAATAGCACACGGATCCCCCCCCGGCGGCTACGGTCTCGATGGCCAGGCATGGGCTCGCCATCTCCACTTGCTCGATGCGGGTGGTGAAGTGATAGTCCGGGCTGCCGGCGTAGCGGGCCGTATCGGTGCTGGTGCCGCCCATGTCGAAGGTCAGGATGCGGTGGCATCCCATTTGCCGGGCGATGCGCGCGGCGCCCATAACGCCGGCGGCGGGACCGCTCAGGAGGCTGTCCTTGGGTTCGTACCGCCGGTCGCTCACCAGGCCGCCGGTACTCGTTATCACCCGCAAACCCGAAGTCTCCGGCAGCGGCTGCCGAATACCGCGCAGGTAATCGGCAATGACGGGAGAGAGATAGGCGTTGACCATGGCCGTTTGGGCGCGGGGCAAGATTTTAATGGAGGGCGTCAGGGCGTGGGAGAGGGAAACGAAAGGGATGCCGGCTTCGGCCAGTGCATCTTTGATTTGCAATTCGTGCAGCGGGTTGCGGTAAGCGTGGAGGAAAGCCACCGCGACGGCGGCGGGCGGCTCGGCTTGCAAGGCTGCGATAATCCGGTTGACTTCATCTTCTTCCAGGGACTGGATGACTTGGCCTTCGGCATCCAGTCGCTCTTCCACCTCCAGCACCCGCTGAAAAAGCGGTTGCGGCGCGGGAATATCGAGCTGAAACAGATTGGGCCGCTGTTGGGCGCCGATGAGCGTCAGGTCGGCAAAGCCGCGGGTGATGAGCAAAGTTACGGAGGCGCCCTTGCGCTCCAGAAGCGCATTGGTGCCTTTGGTGGAGCCCAAACGCATATCCATGGGCGGCAGGGGGGAGTCCAGGCGGGTTTGGGTGACGATGCGGGCGGCGAGGATGGGCGCCTCTTCGCCGGCGCGAATTTCAAATTCTACTGGAAAGTCTTCCTCCAGATCGAGCGACTGATCCAGTTCGATGATGCCTCCCGACACGTCCAGGCCCTGTACAATGCCCAGGGTGGGGCCATCGATCAAGCTGAACTCGTAACCGCCGAAGATGTCGCGGCTCACGGGCCAGCGGTGCTCGATGCGATACAAGCCGGGGCCTATTTTTTCCGTAAGGGTAGCCCGCAGACAGCCGGTGCTGAGCACTTTGGCGCGCTGCGTACATCCATCCGGATCGGTGGCGATGCAATCGGTAAAGGTGCCGCCCGTATCGATCCAGATCTTCCAATTATCATTGTCCATGGTTTTGACAGGTGTTATACTAAATTCAAAGCAAAGAGCAGGGTAGATCTGACAGATTCCGGTAAATAAAACCAAATTTTCCGAACTGCCAATTCGTCAACAGCGTACCCCAGCATTAAGAATTGAAAAAATGTATATTTGCCGAGGGTGAAACCGAATTTGAGGTGAAACATGGAATATCCTTCAAAAGAAATACAACAATTATTTGAGCAGGCAAGGGCTTACGAACAACAGCAAGATCCTTACAATGCCATCAAGCTATACAAGCGCAGCGTGAAGCTGGCGCCCGAATGGTCGGCGGCCTACGAACGCCTGGGCCATATCTATCGTGACCGGCAGGAGTGGAAGCCGGCCTTGCACTACAACAAAAAGACCGTCTCTCTGGCTCCCGGTAACCAAGAAGCTTGGTGGGCTTTGGGTATTGCGGCCACGGCGCTGCGTAAATGGCGCATCGCGAGAAGCGTATGGCAAAAATTTGGGGTAACTCCCAAAGCGCCGCGCAATAGCGGTCCCATTGCGATAAAGCTCCATTACGCCGGGCAGTTTGAGATCTTGTGGGCCCGCTCCCTGGACCCGGTGCGCGCCCGGATATTGAATATCCCGCACCCGGCTTCGGATCGCGCTTTCCGCGATGTGGTGTTGCACGACGGCCAGGTAAATGGTTACAATGTAGCGGGTAACAAGCGCTATCCGATATATTGCGAGCTTGGCCTGTTTAAGGCTTCTCATTTCCAAACTTTTTCCTGCTACCTGCAAACGCAAGATAGCGGCGACATTGAAATGCTGGAACGTCTATGCCGGGAGCAAGGCATCGGGTTCGAGGTATGGTCTAACGCCTCGAAAGCTATGCACCAGCCCGGCCGGACTTCCAAAGCGGAATACCACAGCGCCGACTGGTTACAGGAACTTTCGGAAGAAGGCGTGTTGGTGGCCCTGGCCGCCCGGCGGGAATCCGAAGTGCGGAAGGTCTTGCAAAGCTGGGAGGTGATCAGTCTTAAACCGTATAACGATCTGGAGCGGCACGAATAGCGGCAGCCGAACCCATTTGTCATTATTCCAATTATCGGACGATACAACATGGATCCTACCAAAAAGCAGCGTCTACAGCGCATTATCGAAGAAGGCTATGAATTCCGGTTTGGCGAATACGTCGAAACAGGCTTTCAGATCTGGAAAAAGAACATTGCGGGTTTTACGGGCTACGCCGCCGTCACCCTAATTCTGATCGGTTTTATGGGCTTCATACCGATTATCGGGCAGCTCGCTTCCCTCTTGCTCAGTCCGCCCCTGTTAGTAGGCTTTTACATTGTGGCGCATCGCCTGCACCGGGGAGAAACTGCCGAATTCCGGGAATTCTTCCAGGGGTTTGATTTTTTTGGTCCGCTGGTGCTCATCAATCTGGTATGGACGTTCTTCAGCCTGCTGCTTTTGATGCCCATGATCTACCCTTTAATTAGCAATATGGGCGCGCTTTTCGATCCCACCGAAACGCCGGTGCTGATTCCCGAGGCCGTTCCTAATTGGACTTATTTGTTATTGCTTCCCTGGCTCTACCTTGCCATCGCCTGGCACTGGGCATCCCAACTGGTCGTCTTCCACGGGCTCGGCTTCTGGGACGCGATGGAAACCAGCCGCCAGATCATTCAACGACAGTGGTTTTTCGTTTTTCTCTTTTTCATCGTGCTGGGCATCCTCAGTGTGCTCGGCTACTTCGCCCTGTTGATCGGCGTCTTTTTCACCTACCCCATGGCGCTTTGCATGGATTATGCGGCTTTCGCCGACGTGACGCGTTTGATGGAGGGGGAAGAGGATGAGTCGGATATTGTAAAGCACCTTGTTGAGTAAGTGCGTGTTTGTCTCCCAGCAAGCTCTAAAGCACTTAGACAGTACCACTTTTATCGTCAAAAGTCGTATTCAATTTGCGCTTCGCATTACCAATACTGACCCGGATTATGCATGAGTTTTTTGTAGTGAGCGGCGCAAATGGTTGCCAGGCCTGGTCGCTCGCAGGAATGAATCGCGTTGAGCAGCGAATGACGAGGACGACCAGGAATGGCGCCGCGTAATAGATCACTTCATGCATAATCCGGGCTAAGCACCACCAACCGTCCAGGTCGTCCCTTCCTTACTATCCTTCAACTGTACATCCAAAGCTTTGAGGCTGTCCCGGATCTTGTCGGAAGTGGCGATGTCTTTATTTTTACGGGCTTCCTGGCGGATTTCGACCTGGAGTTGGATGAGGGCGTCAACGAGGCCGTTGTCGGCGCCGCCGG
>CAYWHT010000012.1:9572-17133 GCA_964458135.1 uncultured Saprospiraceae bacterium
TTTCGTCGGTCAGGCCGAAGATGTTGAAGAGAAAATCATGGAAGGCGGTTTGGAGTGTTTCCAGCGTTCCGGGCGTGAGATCCTCGAAGCTTAGGTGGCGGTGTTTGAGGCCGTTGATGCGGGTGACGAGCTCGAAGAAGCGGGCCAGCGCCTTGGGCGAGTTGAAATCGTCGTTCATGTCTTCGGTGGCCTGTTGCAACAGCTCGTGGATTTCTTTGTCGAGCTCGCCGGCTTTGCCCTTGCCGGGATGTTGCAGTCCCTGCAATATTTTATTGGCCTGCATGAGGCGGCGGTAGCCCTTTTCGGCGGCCTGCAGGGCGTCATCGGTCAGGTCGAGCGTGCTGCCGTAATGGGACTGCAGCATGAAGAAACGCACCACCATCGGCGGGTAGCCTTTGGAGATGTGGGAATTTTCGCCGGTAAACAGTTCGTGGGGCGTAATGGTGTTGCCGTCGCTTTTCGACATCTTCTTGCCGTCGAGCAGTAACATATTGCCGTGCATCCAGTAATTGGCGGGGCCGCAGTTGCAGGCGCCGTAATTCTGGGCGATTTCGTTTTCGTGATGCGGAAACTTGAGGTCGTTGCCGCCGCCGTGGATGTCAAATGTCTTGCCCAAGTATTTGGTGCTCATTGCGGAGCATTCGAGATGCCAGCCGGGGAAGCCTTCCGACCATGGGGACTTCCAGCGCATCAGGTGGCGCGGGTCGGCCTTGATCCAGATGGCGAAGTCAGAGGGGTGGCGCTTTTCGCCCTGATTTTTCAAGTCATCGCGTGACTCGGCGATCAACTCGTCGATTTTGCGGCCCGACAATTCGCCGTACACGCCTTTATCTTTGGCGAACTTCAGGGTGTCGAAGTAAACCGAGCCGTTGGAGATATAGCCGTAGCCATTTTCGATGATCGTCTTGACCATTTCGATTTGCTCGATGATGTGCCCGGTGGCCCGTGGTTCGATGCTGGGGGGCAATACGTTAAAGGTGCGCATCATTTCGTGGAAGCCGTTGGTGTACTGCTGTACGATTTCCATGGGCTCCAGCTTCTCGAGGCGGGCGCGCTTGGAGATCTTGTCTTCGGCATCGGTATCGGCATCGCCTTCCAGGTGACCGACATCGGTGATGTTGCGGACGTAGCGCACCTTATAGCCCAGGTGCATCAGCCATCGGTAGACGAGATCGAAGCTGACAAAGGTGCGAACGTTGCCGAGGTGCACGTCGGAATAGACGGTGGGACCGCATACATAGAGCCCAATGCGGCCTTCGTGGATGGGACGGAATACTTCTTTTTTACGGGTGAGGCTGTTGTAAATCTTAAGTTCGCCTTGCATAGAATTATTTTTGCCTGTACGGGGTGATCGGAATGGGTGTGGGCGTCGGAGAGCTTGCGCCGCCGCAAAAATAATAAGCCCATCGACCTTCTGCAAATGGAAAAAAACGGGCATGAAGGGACAACCGGTGTCGGGGAAATCAGCAAGAAACACCACCAATTCCTGCGCCGGCGCGTTTACTTTTGTATAATTGACGCTGTGGACATCAAGTGAGTTATGATTCAACAAGTACTAGCCAAGATTTTATTAGCGCCTTTTTCTCTGTTGTTCGGAATAGGAGTGAGCATTCGCGATTTTCTGTACCGGCGCGGTCTTTTGAAGGGCATCGAATTTGACGTACCCGTCATCTCGGTGGGCAACCTGTCGGTGGGGGGAGCAGGCAAGACCCCCCACATTGAGTATCTGATTCGTTTGTTGAAGGATTACCTCAACGTTGCTACCCTCAGCCGGGGATACAAGCGCAAGACGCGGGGCTTCTTGACGGTGCACCCCCGGCAAAACGCGCAGCAGGTGGGCGATGAGCCTCTGCAGTTTAAACGCAAATTTCCGGAAATACTCGTAACGGTGGCGGAAAGTCGTACTTTCGCCATCCCGCAAATTATGATGGACCGTCCCGATACGGAAGTCATCCTGCTCGATGACGCCTTTCAGCACCGTTCCGTCAAGCCCGGGCTCAATATCTTGCTCACCGAATACGAACATCCCTTTACGCGGGATTACCTGCTGCCTTCCGGCCGCTTACGCGAATGGCGATCGGCCTACCACCGCGCCGACATCATCGTGGTGAGCAAGTGCCCCCGGCAGTTGACCCCCGCCGATAGCGAGAAGCTCAAGCGGGAGATCAAGCCCTATCCCGACCAACGAATGTATTTTTCCTATTACGATTATTACGATCCCTATTACATTCTCGATCCGCGCTACCGCATGAAGCTGGAGCCCGAACTGGATGTGTTGCTCATTTGCGCGATTGCCCGGGCCGAGTACCTGACGCAGTACCTGGAAGAATACGTGAACTCCGTGCAGGTGCTGGAATACGAAGACCATCACTATTTCAGTAAACACGATGTCGCCAATCTCAAAGCGACCTACGACCGGATGGAGTCAAAAAAGCGAGTCATTTTAACCACCGAAAAAGACGCCATGCGCCTGGAACTGCACCGGGAATACCTGCAAGCACAACAAATGCCGGTATTCGCCATTCCGGTGCGGGTGCGTTTTCATTTCGGTGAAGGAGAAGCTTTTGACGAAGAGATTCGCAACTTCCTGCTCAATTTCAAGGTTTGACGGTGCTAATTATAATGGTGATCTGGTTAGGAGCAACGCTGGTGCAGTTGTTGTTTTGGGGATTGTTGTTTTCCCGCCTGGCGTTTTACCGGTCTCCGACCAGGGAACCACAAACCACTTGCCCCGCAGTTTCCGTAATCATCTGCGCTCGTAATGAAGCCCAGAATCTTGCCCGTAATCTGCCCCATTTCCTAAATCAGAACTACCGTTCCTTTGAAATAGTAGTGGTTAACGACAATTCTACGGATACGACCGAAAAATTACTCTTGTATCTTCAAAAAAAATATTCGAACTTACGCCTCATTAGCCTAAATACCGCCACCCCTCCCGGTAAGAAGGCTGCGTTAACGGCCGGCATCAACGCCGCCGCCAATGAAGTTCTTTTATTTTCGGATGCCGATTGTTTTCCCGCGACGCCCAACTGGCTCCGGGATATGCAATACGCGTTAAGAGGCGAAAAGGAAATCGTGCTCGGATACGGGCCCTATCTCCGGCGCGCCGGATGGCTCAATCGGTTTATTCGCTACGAAACCGCTTACACGACCATCCAGTATCTTTCTTTCGCTTTGGCCGGCATTCCGTATATGGGAGTGGGGAGAAATCTGGCTTATACCCGGTCGCTGTTCCTGAGGAACGGCGGATTCACCAACCACTTACACCTAGCTTCCGGAGACGACGATCTATTCGTCAATCAGGTAGCTGATCACACCAACACGACAATCGCCTTGAGGCCAACTACTTTTGTGTATTCCACACCCAAAAGTAGTTGGAGAGGCTACTACTACCAAAAATCTCGACACCTTACTACGGGAACCAAGTACCGCCTCGTACATCAATTGATGTTGGGCGCACTTTCGGCAAGCCACTTCTTGCACTACGCGGGGGCGGCTTTCCTACTCGGGTACGGTCAATACATTTTTTTGGTAATCATTCTTGCTTTGGTGAGAATGGGAGTAGTCTCTTTCCTCGGCCACCGAATCTTTCATAAGCTGAACGAAACGGATCTGGGGAAGTGGATGCCGCTGCTCGACGCAGCCTATCTGGGATACTACCTCCTGTTCGCACCGGTGCTACTAATCGGTAATGTAAAGCAATGGAAGTAGTTATTAATCCCACGACATCCAAACGTAAACTGGAAGATCACGAACTGATACAGCGCGCGGTAAAAGGCGACCAGAAAGCCTACGCCTCCCTGATGGAAAAATACCGGCACTCGATCTACCAGACCGTTTCCAAGATGGTGAGCAACAAAGAAGACGCCACCGATCTCACGCTGGAAGCTTTCGGCAAAGCCTTCAAAAACCTGGCGGCCTATTCGCCGACCTACGCCTTCAGCACCTGGCTATTCCGGATCGCAGTCAACAACTGCATCGACCACATCCGCAAACAGCGGGCCACCTTTCTCTCGATCGACGAGCCGGTGGAGCCCGAAGGCGAACATCTGTTCTCCGCCAACCTGCGGTCGATTTCGCTCAACCCAGAAGAAAATATCATCCGCGAGCAACGCCTGGAGCTCACGCGCCACATCATCAGCCAACTGGACCATAAGTACCGGCTCATGATCGAATTGCGCTACTTCGAAGAGCTCAGCTACGAGGAAATTTCGCAAGAATTGAATATCCCGCTGGGAACCGTTAAGGCCCAACTCTTCCGCGCCAAAGAGATGCTCTATGAGCAACTCCAAAGGCCGGGAGCCAGCGCCTACTTTGAGTCTACCCGGAAGAAGAAGAAATAATGGCGAAGGGTTGAATGGCGCCGTTATTTCACGTGATCCGTCCGCAACTGACTAGTGCGTTCCGGAATATCGACCGAACTGTTTTCTAGCCGGAGGACGCCGCGTGGGCAAACCGCCGAGCAGATGCCGCAACCCACGCAGGAAGAGCGCACCACATCTTGCCCGCGCTGGGCGTACCACCGCACGTCGATGCCCATCTCGCAATAGGCCGAGCAGTTGCCGCAGGAGATGCATTGCCCACCGTTGGTGGTGATGCGGAAGCGCGACTTGAAACGCTGCACCAGACCGAGATATGCGGCCAGCGGACATCCGAAGCGGCACCATACCCGGTTGCCCATAAAGGGATAGAAGCCCGTGCCGACCACGCCCGCAAAACCGGCGCCGATCAGGAAGCCGTACCATTGACGGGTGGTATTGGAATTCATCAGCATGAAATTGCCGTCACCGCGGAAAAGGTGAAAGGCCGATATGGCGATCAGGACGGCGGTAACGCCCCAACCCACCCGGATGCCGAGCGCCGAGATGTCTACCTTGCCCCGTTCCCAGCGGTAGTAGGCATAGCTCATCGCACCGGCAAGCAGCAGGATCATCAACACCAAAAAGGTTTGCTGGTTGAACCAGGCGCCCTCTGCCGGCAGGAAGCTGTGCAGCACGCCCATCGTCATGATCACCGCAAAGACGAGCACGCCGTGGATGATCCAGCGCTCGTACCTCCAGGCGGCCAGACTCTTATCGGATAATTGGCGGTAGGGATCGCCCAGCGTTTCCGCCAGGCCGCCGCAACCGCATACCCAGGAACAATACCAGCGCTTGCCGTAGAAGTAGGTGATCACTGGCACCGCAATGACGATGAGCGCAATGCCCCAGCCCAGCATGAAGATGCCGAGTGCTCCGCTACTCATGAGGTTCTGCAGGTTGTAATCGAAGAAAAAGCTGTAGTTCAGCGGCCAGATATTTTTGAAGTCGTAATAGGGATAGTTAAAGCGCACCAGGATTTCGGGAATCAAAAAGGCAAAGGCCAACTGGAAAAACATCACCGAGCCGGTTCGGATCAGCTGGTAGCGGTTGTGCAGGTATTTGGCGAACATGCGCACGCCCATGACCAGGATGGCGATGGTGTAAAGCGTGCCGTACAAGAACCATTGGCTGGCCTCCCCGCCGTTGAGCAGTTTGCTGAGCGGGTCGACCATCAAGATCCAGCCAGTAGCGTGCTGGGGCGCCCAGTAAATCAGAATATAAAAACCAATCAGAAAAAAACCCGTCACCAATCCCAACCAGCCCGTAAGTTGTGGTGAAGCCGAGCGGGCCGGGTCCAGCCGGCGTTGGTGCTCGTAAAATAATACCAGCCCAATGATCAACAGGGCTATGGCCAGCGTGACCGCGGGCCAGAAATAGCTCCGATTCATGTAATAGACGCCGTAGAGCAGGATGCCCACAATGGTTACACCCAGCAGTACGGACCGGATGTTGACTTTCAATCCCCGCTCCATCGGGCTGAAATAAATGCCGTCGTGCTTGATGCCCGGAATGAGGTTAAATTTGGGCAGGATATAGAGGAGCCCGCCCATAATGCCCAGCCCCACCGTAAGGAGAAAGAAAAGGCCAGGATTGGCGGCCACCGGTCCCGTTTGCAACTTTTTGGCGGCGCTGATGGTGTATTCCTTGAATTTCCAGTCGCCGAGTTTGTAGTCCCATTCGCCAACTCCTTCCGGGATGCCGGCTTCGGCTTTTTGGCGAAGCGATTGTTGCGCGCCCTTTAGTAATTCTTTAAAGGCCGGCGTAAAAGCAAAGCTGGAGGCGTAAGTACGCCCCATCATGTCTTTTTCCTGCGCTGCGGCCAGGAGTTCCTGACGGTGGTATTCGTTATCGATGGCCTGGGCGAGCCCTTCTTCGCTAATGGTGTAGTTGCCGATCCAAAGCGTAGCGGTGAAGAGCAAGAGCGCAATGACGAAAATGCCGAGGCCTATTTTTTGTATGGTATGCATAGGTATGGAAGATGCCTTTTTTAGAGCATATTTAATTTAAACATGCTCTCCGTGATTACGAATTAATTAGCTGGCGGCTGTTTGCCGGCTGCGTTGCGCCAGTTTGCGTTTGTTGCGTAGAAAATCCAGGGCGCCGCGTAGCCCTCGTCGTTTTTTAAGCTGGAGTTGTCGCCCCGTTTGCCGGTTGTACTGATCGACGACTTCCCGTTCGTATTGTTTGACGAATTCGGGATCGAAGTTGGCGATGCCCAGGTTTTGGAGCACCTCTTCGATATGGCTGCCGCTATCGATCCAACCTTCACATATTTCGTGCCGGTAGCGCACGCCCATGAGGTTGAAACCGAGCACCTGGCCTTCGTCTTTGTGGTATACGATCCGGATGCCTTTTCTCCCGCCGGGATGTTCCCAGTACAGCTGCGCGTGGTGATCGGCCGGTTTGGTGGGTACTTCGCCGTACACCTGGTATTCGATATCCAGGAATTTGGCCGAGTTGAACCAGATGCCGGGATCGTAGGCCACCGGCTGGTCGCAAAGGTTGTAAGCCGCCACCTCGCCCATCATGCGGCCAGCGTACCAGATGGCTTCCACCGGCCTGCGGCCCGGGCGGGGCTCGCGCACCTGGGCGCAATCGCCCGCCGCGTAAACGTCGGGGATGTTGGTTTCCAGATAGTCATTGACGAGGATGCCCTTCTGGGTTTCCAGGGCGGTATCTTTGAGGAAATCGATATTGGGGTGCACGCCGGGGGTGAGGCCTACGTAGCCGCACTCGATGCGTTCCCCCTTATCGGTGATGACTGCGGCGGCCCGGCCCTCGCCGTCATCGATAATCTCCCGGAGCTCAGCGCCCAGGCGCAGGTCGAAATGGTGTTCCCGGATGTGGCGGGAAACCATCTCCGATTCTTCGGCGGGCAAGACGTTATTCCAATAGGAGGCCTCCCGCACCAACATGGTAACGGGAATGCCGCGGGAGTGGAACATCTCGGCCATTTCGATGCCGATGAGCCCGCCACCCACGATGACGGCCCGCTGCAGGCCGGGGCTGAATTTCTCCATATTTTGCAGGTCTTGGTAGCTGTACAATCCGGATACTCCTTCCAAATCCTGGCCCGGCCAACCGAATTTATTGGGTTCCGAGCCGGTGGCCAGGAGAAGCTTGTCGTAAGGGATTGATTCGCCGGATCCCGTCAGCAGTTGCTTGTGATCAAAATCTACTTCGGTGATGTAGGCGCGTTT
>CAYWHT010000012.1:17143-19312 GCA_964458135.1 uncultured Saprospiraceae bacterium
TCATAGGGCTTGACGTCTTCCCAGCGCAAGTGCCCCATATAAACGTACATGAGGGCGGTGCGGGAAAAGAAATAGTCCGTTTCGGCGGAAATGACGGTAATTTGGTGATCGCTGAGTTTACGGATAAAGCGGGCCGCCGTGACGCCGGCGACTCCGTTGCCGAGAATTGCGATGTGCATAGGCTTCAACTGATATATGATGGACGATTATAGTACGATTCAATTTACAATAATCATCAATGCTGGGATAGGGTTGGGCTAAATTTCGGGGAAACTGGCGTGTTACGACAATTACGTCACAATGGAAGGGGCGCTGGCTCATACAGGACAGCTATCGGCAGAAGTTAATTTCTTATTAACGGTCGAAAGGCAACTTGACAGGCGTTATATTTGTCTGTTAATTGAAAAGTAAAGCGCCAATAAGCTCTTAACTTAACCCGCATGAAGCACCGTCTACGCATAACTTGTCTATTCTTTCTACAACTTGTCTCGGTATTCGCTTTGGGGCAAGAGGAAGGGTTTCATTTCTCTTCCCGGGAGGTCGGCACGCGTTTTCGGGCCGATTTAGAGCGGGAGTCGCTGCATTTGGAAATGAATACCCAACTGCATAACCCGACGGAAGATACCCTGCGGTTGTACTGGCGCCGCAGCTCGATTAATGTCCCCCCGGAATGGGAGACGCAGGTATGTTTTGATGAGGTGTGTTACCTGCCACAGATCTACGGCAATTACGATCCTTTATCGGGGGTGGATGACCCTCTGGTAGTGCCTCCCCGGGGAGAAGTGCGGGTGAGTTTGTTGCTTTACCCCAACGGCGTGGCGGGCAACGGCAGTTATGACTTGGAATTGGCGCTTTCCGGCGCATTTGACGATGCTTCCCGTACGGCTACCTTTCTCGCCGATGTAGGGGGAACTCGCCAGGCCGGGCCGATTCCCAGCATGCGTCTTTTTCCCAACCCCGCAAATCATTTTTTTGAGTTGGAAAACGGGGGTGATGTAGATCGCATCGAGCTGTACAATCTATTGGGGAAAAGGGTGAAATCTTTTCGCGCCAGTCCAGATCAGCGTTACAATATCTTTACGCTGCCCGCCGGTATTTATCTGGTTAGCCTGATTAACGAGCGGGAAGGGGTGCTACGCACCTTGCGATTGAGCAAGCAGAGCACCCGGCCGTAGCCGGGGGGTTAAGCCGGATATTCCACAAAATTCCGCGGCGTTTCGTAGAGCCGCACGGCTAGGTCGTAGCGTTCTTCGAGTTGTGCGCGCAGGATCTTCCAGATGACGAAGCAGATGTTCTCCGCGGTGGGATTGAGTTCCCGAAATTCTTCCGTATCCAGGTTGAGGTTTTTGTGATCGAAGCGGTCTTCTATCTGTTCTTTAATGAGCTGTTTTAAGTAGCCCAGATCGATCAGGTAACCCGTATCGGGATCGACTTCCCCGCTGATTTTCACTTCCAGCTCGTAATTGTGGCCATGGTAATTGGGGTTGTTGCACAACCCGAACACTTCCCGGTTTTTTTCCGGAGACCAGTTGGGATTATGTAAGCGGTGAGCGGCGTTGAAATGCGCTCGCCGGAAGGCTGATATCCTCATGGTTTGTTGGTTTTTTACTGGTTAGTGCGCAAAGCATTAAGATGCTGATCTAAATTTTCCGTTTAAGGAACAAAAAAGGTTTCCATTAGTTTGTGGAGCGGCGTAGCAGTTTAACCTTCCATCGGTTGGCGAAGCAAAGATAAATTGTTTAACTTTACCTTCAGAATTTGCTGTTGTGCATCGAAGGTTGCCCAGGAGCAAGGATTGGTTTAACTATAGTGTGGATTAGATTTAGCGTAATTGCCTTTGATAAAGGGGCAGGCCTTATTGTTAACCGTCTGCTGCCCACTCCCGCAAGGGAAGACATACATATATACAGGCGTTATCATTGCCGCCTACAGGAATAATCGCACCGTCAAAAGCCGTTAAGGTGCTTAATTACAACGTCATAGGCCGTTCTGTACGGTGGACCTAACCGATAAAAAGGTAAGGTTCAAATGTTTTCGCCAACGATTTTCTCTTCTCTTACCGATAGAAAACCTTTCCACTCCGGGCCGGCGCAACGCGCTAAACAGGCTCGTCATGTTGTTCAAAGATATTGCCGGACAAGCAGAGGTGAAGCAATCGCTGCTGCATAT
>CAYWHT010000013.1:0-19306 GCA_964458135.1 uncultured Saprospiraceae bacterium
GTGAAGATGTCTACAAGAGGTAAATCTACGAAAACTCCGTAGACGAAGCGGACCTTTTCAAATCAAAGCTTTTGACGCTTTTGCTCTGCTTTTTCGATCATGTCCTGGGTGAAGTCTACGCCGATCACCGAACCATTTTCCCCGGTGAGTTGCCGGGCGACGAAAACGTCATTGCCCGCGCCGGAGCCCAGGTCGAGTACGGTTTGGCCGGGCTGGATGCGCGCCAGCTCGGTGGGCAAGCCACAGCCGATGTTAAGATCGGCATCCGGAACGTACCCTTCGAGTTGATCGTAGGACTCGTTGAAACAGCAGTCGAGCTCATCCGAGCAGCAGGGCTGCTGCTTACCGGAGCGGGCAATTTTACCGTATTTGTCTCGTACGACGGATTTCAAATCTTCTTGCATGGATTCTGTTTTTTGATGAGTTTATGCTTTAGACGGAAGGGGCAAAAAAAGGACGCAACTTTAGGGGAATGGGCAAGGCGGTCTTCGGTTGGAATGGGGCCTGCGGCCGGGTAGTGGGAAAATGGATGCGACTGCAGCTTGTGGCAGTCCATTCCCCGAAAAAAGCCGGCTGCTGCCATTCACCGGTCTAATTGGCAGACGAAGGGGGTAGCGAGCTGTAATTCACTCTTCGCCTTCACAACAATCCCGCCTCTGGTAATCGAGAATATTTCCGTAGCGATCGGCCATGACATCGCAGCAATCGAGGATGATCTGCTTGAGTTTTTCGCGCCCCCGTTGCACCCGCGATTTGGCGCCGGAGTAGCTCAGACCGAGCCGCTCCGCCAACTCTTTTTGGTTTAGCCCTTCAATTTCGATTAGGTACACCGCCTGACGGTATTTATCGGGCAGTAACTCAATGGCGTGGGGGAGCCATTGCGCCAGCCGGTGCGTCAGGTCTTCCCGATCGGAGGGGGCAGCTTCTTCCGGAGCCTCCGGAAGCCGGTCCGAAACCAGATGCGCTACGGACGGTCGTTCGCGGTAATGATCCATGACGGCATTGTGGGCAATGCGAAACATCCAGCTTTCCACCTTGCCGATATCCCGTAATTGGGGCAGGGCGCGGCGAATCTTGAGGAAGATCTCCTGCATTAGGTCATCCACGACATCTTCTTCCCGGATCTTTTGCCGGACAAATTGCCGTAACGGGGATTGTACTTCTCGCCAAAGCTGTTCTACCTGCATGGTTGTCATTTTTACCGGGAAGACGCAAAAGTTCTTCTACAGACGCAAAAAAGGATGCCCTTTGGCGCCTGGATAAGCCGATCGCTTCCCAAACTAAGGTAAGTATTTAACAAAACTTTAATCGGTTGAGGTCTCGCGCATGTTAAAATATTGTATTTTGAAATGGGGTGATATCGAAGGAGGATTCGTACTTTTGCCCAGTTTTATTATTGCTAAGTTTTTGATTATCAGGGGCTGCTTTGGTAAGTCCTTGATTGCAATCCTGAAATCCCCGCTTATATGTCGGTCAACGTCCACCAACTTACCAAACGGTACGGCGCCCAAAAAGCCGTAGACACCATTAGTTTTCGGGCGGAAAAGGGCCAAATTCTAGGTTTTCTGGGTCCCAACGGCGCCGGAAAAACCACGACGATGAAGATCATTACCTGCTATATTCCACAAAGTGGGGGAAAGGTAGAAGTTTGTGGTTTTGATACGGAACTGGCGCCCGTTGAGGTCCGTCGGCGTATCGGTTATTTACCGGAGAACAATCCCTTATACACGGATATGTACGTAAGGGAGTACTTGCAGTTCGTCGCCCGCCTCCACGGTGTACGGCGGTCACGGCAGCGCATTGAAGAGATGATTGAGTTAACGGGTTTGGAAAAAGAACGGCGCAAACGCATCGGCGCCCTGTCTAAGGGGTACCGCCAACGCGTCGGGTTGGCGCAAGCCATGCTCCACGATCCCGAGGTGCTCATCCTCGACGAACCCACCTCGGGATTGGACCCCAATCAGCTATTGGAAATCCGTCGCCTGATCAAGCAGCTGGGGCGGGAAAAGACGGTCATCTTTTCCACCCACATCATGCAGGAGGTACAGGCCTTGTGTGACCGGGTGCTGATTATCAATCGCGGTCAACTCGTAGCCGATGACCCCATTGATCAGTTGCAGCAGCGTCTCGGCGCCGCCGCCGTTGTCCGGGCGGCTTTTCGCGAAAGCGTGCCCGCCGAAAAGCTGAAAAGCATACCGGGTGTAAGCCGGATTCAAGCCCTGCCCGGCGGCGGGTGGCAATTAACGGCCGCGCCGGATACCGATATTCGCCCCGATATTTTTCACTTCGCCGTAGCCGAAGGGCTGACCCTCCTGGAATTGCAGGAGGAAAAACGCAGCGTAGAAGACGTCTTCCAGGAACTGACCCGCTCCGCCCGGGAAACCGCCGGAGCCTAAAACCAGCAAGTAACGTGTTTGATACTCAGCATTTTCAATGTCGCCGATGGATGATTTTCCTGATTTGGGGTGTTTTTCTGTTACGGGGCGCCGCCCTGCAAGCCCAAACGGATAGCGCCCTGTTGACCCAGAATTTTCGTTTTGAAGACGGGCTCTACCACACTTTCGCGGCCCTGCGCGCCAACCGGCCCGACTACCCCTGGAAAGCGGTCGATTTGGTTTTTCACCGTAATCCCGAATCCCTGCTGGCCCGCATCGAGTCGATCAAACTAAAAGCGTCGGGACAATCGTTAGATCCCCGGGAATTTTGGGGTTTTGTTTACAAAGGGGTGCCTTTTATCCGGCTGGACTCTACCGGCATGGAAGCGCGCACCACCATCTTTGCCGGCTTTAAGGTGCGGGGTAAACTCTGCTATTACGAATACCAAAGCAGGGTGGTGGAACGAGTGGAAGTAAAAGCTTATAATCCGCTGACCGGCCGCCCTTTCCGGCAAGCGACGGTGAGCAACCCCCAAACCGTCACGCGTAAACGGATGCTGGATTTTCGAAGCGGGGAAATCATCCCCTTCACCAAGGCCAACTTATTAGCCCGCATCCGGGGTGCCGACCCGCGGATGGAGGGTTTGGTTGAAGATATAGATATTAAGGGGGAGAAGGCAGAACAAAAACTGTACGAGGCGTTTAAAATTTACGTGGACCGGCATCCGGTACGGGTGCCGGTGAGAGGCGAGGAATGAGTCCGAAACGATTACGCCGCCGCCAACCAAAATTAAGTACATCCATGTTGAGCATATTCGCCAAAGAAGTTAATTCGTTTTTTAGTTCCCTGATCGGTTATATCGTCATCGCGGTATTTTTGATTATTCTCGGGTTGGTGATGTTCGTTTTTCCCGATACCAGCCTGCTGGATTACAAATTCGCCACCCTGGATCAACTCTTTGATATTGCGCCGATGATTTTCCTGTTCATCGTACCGGCTATCACCATGCGATTTTTCGCCGAAGAAAACCAGCAGGGCACCATTGAATTGCTGGCCACCAAACCGGTCCGGGAGCTGGAGATCGTATTGGGGAAATACCTGGCCGCCCTTTTGTTGGTGGTCTTCGCCTTACTGCCGACGCTGCTGTACTATTACACGCTTTACCAATTGGGATCGCCAAAGGGCAATCTGGACTCGGGGGCCATCTTGGGTTCTTATATCGGGTTGTTTTTTCTGGCGGCCGTCTTCGCCGGCATTGGCATTTTTGCCTCCTCCCTGACCAATAACCAGATCGTCGCCTTCATCCTGGCTACCTTTTTGTGCTTTTTGCTCTACTACGGCTTCGATTACCTGAGCAACTTGCCGGTATTTGTGGGCCGCTTCGACGATTTGGTGCAAATGATCGGCATCGATTACCACTACAGTTCGATCAGCCGGGGCGTGTTGGATTCCCGCGACCTGGTCTATTTTCTGTCGGTCATTGCCTTTTTCATCCTGCTGACCCTGATCTCGCTGGAGCGCCGGAAGTGGGAATAACCTAAGGCGGAGCTCCGGCTCCGCCCAAAAAACAAAGCGATTGCCATAACCATCAACCCAAGCCCCAAAAAAAACAGAACAAACCCTACGAGAAAAGAAAGCTTGAAAAATCAATCCGCCACAAGCAAACATGAGCAAGAAAGTCCAATCCATCCTACAAATATTGCTGGCCATCGGCATCCTGGTGTTTGCGAACATCCTGGCAAATCTGCGGGTGGGGGGGCAGCCCCTCTACGCCCAACTGGATATGACGGAGGAGCAACGCTACACGCTTACCGATCCCACGCGTGCATTATTGCGCGATCTGGACGAAGTGGTCACGGTGGAAGTACTGCTGACCGGAGCATTTCCCGCCGGTTTCAAGCGCTTGCAGACGGCGGCGCGGGATATGCTGGACGATTTCCGCGGCGTTTCCGGATACGTGGAATATCAGTTTGTCGATCCCAATAAGGGGACCAACGAACAGATCAACCAAAACCGAAAACAGCTGGCCGAACGGGGCGTCAACCCGGTCACGCTTCGGGTCAAAGACCAAGAGGGGGCTTCCCAAAAGCGGATCTATCCCTACGCAATCTTCTACTACAAAGGACGCAGTATGCCGGTTCGTTTTTTGGAGAACGAAATACCCGGCATGCCCAAAGACGTAGTGCTGAACAATTCGGTGGCCCTGCTCGAGTACAAGTTTGCCAACGCCATCCAGAAGCTGCAACGCAAGACCAAGCCACCCGTTCTATTTACCGTGGGGCACGGAGAGTTGAGTCCGCTCGAAACGGCTGATTTGGAAAAAACCCTGCAGGAATTTTACGAAACCGGCCGGATTCATCTCGACAGCGTCACCCGGATCGGCCAGGAAGCGCAGGCCCTCATCCTGGCGAAGCCACGCTTCGCTTTTTCCGAAAAGGATAAATTCAAGATCGACCAGTACATCATGAACGGGGGCAAGGTCCTCTGGTTGCTGGATAAGCTCAACGTAGACCTGGACAGCCTGCGGGGTCGGGAGCAGTTCCTGCCGCAGGAATACCCCTTGAATATCGATGACCTCTTGTTCAATTACGGCATTCGGCTGGAGCCCAATTTAGTGTTGGATCTGCAGTGCTCGCGCATCCCCCTGGCTACCGGGCAGATGGGCAACGCCCCGCAATTCGACTTCTTCCCCTACCCCTATCACCCCATTGTTGCGCCGCGGAGCGAGCATCCGGTCGTTAAAAGTCTGGACGCGATTAACTTGTTCTATCCCAGCTCCCTGGATACCGAAGTGCGCACCAAAACGGAGGTAGAGAAAACGGTCCTGCTGTCTTCTTCCGAAAACAGCCGTCTGCAGTATCCTCCTCTGACCATGGATTTCCGTTTTCTGCAGTATAAGCTGGATCCCGATAAATTCAATCAGGGGCGGCAGCCCCTGGCCCTCTTGCTGGAGGGCACATTCCCCTCCATGTACGAAAACCGGGTAACCCAGAGCCTGCTCACCGGATTGCAGGAATTGGGGCAGGAATTCAAGACCCGCAGTACGCCCACCCGCATGCTGGTTGTTGGCGACGGCGATGTGGCCCGCAACGGCATCGACCGGAAGCAGCAAGCCGCCCAACCCTTGGGGTACAATCCCTACGAAAGATACCGCTTCGCCAATAAAGACTTTCTGGTCAATGCCCTGGAATACCTGATCGATGACCGTGGGCTGATCGAAGCCCGTGGCAAAGAGGTCAAACTGCGAATGCTGGATACCAAAAAGGCGGAATCCGAGCGCCTCTTTTGGCAGGTCTTTAATCTGGGCACCCCCCTGGTGCTGTTGGGGATTTTTGCACTGGTGTACAATGCGCTGCGTCGCCGGCGTTATGTGGGAAAAGGTTCGTCGTCAACGAAATAAAAGGACATTGAAAAGACTGATCATTCTATCGGCCTTATTTTTGGGAATCGGCAGCCTCACCTACTGGCTTCTCAATCGCGCTCCGGAACAAAGCTACAGTTCTTTCGGAGAGGACCGCCTCTTCGCTTTCGAAGATACGGCCCGCATCCACAAAATTTTTCTGGCCAGGCGCGAGGGCGATCCCGTTACCTTGAAGCGCAAGGACGGGTATTGGGTATACAACGATCAATACCGGGCGCGCCCCAACGCCATGGCTAACTTGCTCGACGCCGTCGCCCGCATCCAGATGAAGTACCAGCCCGCCGAGGCGGCCGTGGAACACATGGTGCGCAGCCTGGCTACCCGGGGCATCAAAGTGGAGCTGTACGATCGCTCTGGTCAATTGGTGAAGGCGTATTATGTGGGTGGCGCCAGCGCGGATGAGCGCGGCGCCTACGTCATTATGGAGGGCTCCGATCAACCCTACGTGGCCCACCTGGCAGGCTGGGAAGGCAATCTGCGCTACCGCTTTAACCTGCAGGGGGAAGACTGGCGCGACAAGGCCGTTTTCCGGGCTGCGCCTTCCCGCATTGCAGCGGTAAGCGTGGAATATCCCAAGCAGCGCAATAAGTCGTTTCGCCTGAAGCGCGAAGATGGCCATTACCGGGTGGAGCCCTATTACGAGCTCACCCCCGCTATTGAGCGGCCGCGGCGGGAGGGCGGCGCCGAAGCTTTCTTGCTGGGCTTCGAAGAACTGGGCGCCGAAGCTTTCGAAAACGACAACCCCCGCCGGGATTCGATCACTGAGCTTACGCCCTTCAGCATCATCCGCCTGGAAAAGACCGACGGTGAGCAAAAAACGGTCAAATTGTACCCTATTTATCCCCGGGACGCCGCCGGCAATATCGTTCAGCGACCAAGGGTAGCCGGCCCGGCCATTGAACGCTATTTTGCCGAAAGCAGCACCGGAGATTTCTACCTGGTGCAGCACCGGGTGTTTGAAAAGGTGCTGTGGGCTTATGACTTCTTTTTTGAGGAATATAACCACTAACGAAATGCGCATCCTACTCCTGCTCATCGTCTTTCCCACCCTCTCCTTCCAACCCGTCCAGCAGGAAGGGGAGTGGGGCTTTTTCGTCCATCGCCGCATCAACCGCCTGGCGGTATTTACCTTGCCGCCCGAGATGATGCCCTTTTTTAAGCGACACATCGAGTTTTTGACCGAGCACGCCGTAGATCCCGATAAGCGCCGCTACGCGACCAAATACGAGGCGCCTCGCCATTTTATCGATATCGATCACTGGGGGGAATATCCCTTTCCGGAGGTGCCCCGCAACTGGCTGGACGCTCTGGCGGTGTATACCGATCTCTACGCCATTCTTCCGGAAGGGGATACCCTTCAGGTTTTGGGTAAAGAGGTGACGGAAATGGCGCCCCGGGGGCTGCGACTCCGACAATTTGATGTCACGGTAGAACGGGAAGCCTGTCGTAATTTCGTAGCGGAGGTTTTGCTGCCCCAATATTACGAGGAAAGCTGGACCATTACGCCCGAACAGGTAAATCGACTGGTGGGGCGGGAAATCGGGTGCCGCGAAGCCTATGCGGTCGATCGCTTTTCCGAATACGGGGTGCTGCCCTACTGGCTGCCCCAAATTCAGAATCAGCTCACCGAAGCCTTCCGGCAGGGTAGTACGGACCGAATCTTACGGCTGGCCGCCGAAATCGGCCATTACATCGGGGATGCCCATGTGCCCTTACACACTACCGAAAACTATAACGGGCAGCTCACCAATCAGGAAGGCATCCACGCCTTTTGGGAAAGCCGCATTCCGGAGCTTTTTGCCGATGAGCAATACAATTTTTTCGTGGGCAAGGCGGAATACATTCAGGAGCCGAAAGCCTACCATTGGGATGTGGTGCTGTCGAGTCACCGGCTCGTCGACAGTGTGCTGACCATTGAAAAGAAATTGAGCCAAAGCTTTCCCCGGGACAAGCAGTACTGTTTCGAAGAGCGCCTGGGGCGAACTATCCGGACCTACTGCGAAGATTACGCGGCGGCTTATCAGGAGCGACTGCGCGGCCAGGTCGAGCGGCGGATGCGCGCTTCGGTATTATCGATCGGCAGTGTGTGGTATACCGCCTGGGTGGACGCCGGGCAACCCGATCTTACGGCTTTGCTGGATGATCCACGCCTCAGCCGTGCCGAACGCGAAGAATTGGAGCAACTGGAAGAGTCCTACCGCAAAGGAGAGATAAAGGGGCGGGGGCACAACGATTAAACTCTCAACAAGCTTTAATAAAAATTTTCTCCTACTTTTGCGGGCATGAAAAACAAATGGCAATCTACCGTTCTGCTGGCGCTGAAGGGGGCCGCCATGGGCGTAGCGGAAGTCATCCCTGGCGTGTCGGGCGGCACCCTGGCTTTCATCACCGGCATTTACGAAAAATTGATCGAAACGATAAAGACCTGGATCGGTCCGGATCTGTTTCACACCCTGCGCCGGGAAGGGTGGCAAACGGCATGGGAGCGCTCCAACGCCCTCTTTCTGTTCAATTTGTTGATCGGAATGGCGATCGGCGTGATTGCCGGTGTCTTCGGCGTTTCTCACCTTCTGGAAAATTATCCCGTGCTCCTGTGGTCTTTCTTTTTCGGGCTCATCATCGCTTCGGCTCTGTACATCGGCCGGCGGGTTACCCAATGGAAGGCGGGAACGGCAGCCGCCCTGGTGCTGGGTACGGCGGTAGCCTACTGGATCACCGTGGCCAATCCGGGGCGGGGAAGTGATGAAATGTGGTTTGTCTTTATTTCGGGCGCCATCGCCATATCGGCCTTGATCCTACCGGGCATTTCCGGTAGTTTCATTTTGTTGTTGATGGGGATGTACACGACCATCATCCCCACCGTCAAGCGGGCTCTGGAAACTTTTGAAACCCATAGTTTGGTGGTTTTGCTCGTATTCGCCCTGGGGTGTTTGGTCGGATTAGGCACTTTTTCCCGCCTGCTTTCCTGGACCTTCAAGCGGTATCATAATCTGACCCTGGCGGTGTTGACCGGTTTTATGCTCGGGTCTCTCAACAAGATATGGCCCTGGCGCAACGTCCTTGAATACCGCACCAACAGCCAGGGAGAGCGGGAGCCCTTTATTGAGTATAGCGTACTGCCCGCGCAGTACGAGGGCGAGCCCATGCTTTGGGGCGCCATCTTGTTGATATTGGTCGGTTTTGCTTCGGTCTTCCTTATCGAGTGGATGGGCAATAGGGGGACGGGCGCCGGTAAAGGTTGAGGCATTAGTCTGCCAAGTCAGCATGCACAAATTTTGGGTTGGCGGGCTGTAGATTACCACAGAAAAAAGCTCCACTATGCATTGGAAAGATCATGCGGATGAACTCCGCCAAGTTTCCCGCCTCTTCGGTTTGATCGGGTATCCCTTGTCCCATTCTTTTTCCAAGGAATACTTCAGTGGAAAATTCGAATGGGAGGCGTTGGGCGATTGTCATTACGAAAGCTTCGAGCTGGCGCGTATTCAAGAGTTCCCGGAACTTCTGCAAATGTTGCCCAATCTTTGGGGGTTGAATGTAACCATACCCTACAAAGAAGCCGTCATGGAATACCTGGACGAATTGGATGACGAGGCCCGGGCGGTAGGGGCGGTCAACACCCTGAAGATCGAAAAAAATCGGGTGCTTGGCTTCAATACCGACGTATACGGATTCCGGGTATCCCTGGAGCGTTTTTTTGAAGAAAACAAGGTGAAAAAAGACCAACGGCCGGCCGCATTGATCCTGGGCACGGGAGGAGCAGCTAAGGCCGCGCGCTACGTACTGGACCAACTGGGCATCGCCTTTGCTGCGGTTTCGCGCGATTCGGAAAAAGGGCAACTTACCTACGACGACCTTACGGCCTACGTGCTGCAAAACCACCGCCTGATCATCAATACCACCCCACTGGGCATGGCCCCAAACACTGACGCCGCTCCCGATCTGCCTTACGATCAACTCGGTTCCGAGCACTTCCTCTTTGACTTAATTTACAATCCCGAAAAAACCTTATTTTTGAAAAAGGGAGAAGAGCGCGGCTGCAAAATCCGGAACGGTCTGGAAATGTTGCACCAACAAGCAGAACGCGCCTGGGATATTTGGAATTCCAGTTATTAATGGTCAAATTTTCGATAATTCAAGAAGATAAACATGGAAAAGTCTAACAATCCGGTTAACCCTCAGCCAGAACGGTTGAAAGAAATTATTCGCGAAGCTCAGGAAGGGGAGGGGGTAGCGCCGGTTGATTTTTCGAACACCGAAATCGCATTTTCCTATAAATCCGATAAAGCACTGAAAAAAGCCGCTTGGCTATTTGGCCTGATGAATAAACATTGGCTGGTGGGCATTGGCTCCAAAATCGGAGTCGCGGCGGTGCGCATGCATTTACCCTTCGTGGAAGGCATCGTAAAAAACACCATTTTCGAGCAATTCTGTGGGGGAACCACCCTTCTGGAAAGCCAGCCCCGCATCGATGAGTTGCACCGGCACAACGTCCTGACGATCCTCGACTACGGCGCGGAGGCCAAAGAAAAAGAAACAGAACTCAACAACAGCATGAACGAGACGATTCGGGCCATCGAGTTCGCCAGTAATAACAAGAGTGTCCCGATCGTCAGCTCCAAAGTGAGCGGCCTGGCGCCCAATGAAGTACTGGCCAAGGCTTCCCGCAACGAAGAACTCTCGCAATGGGAAAACGATCAGTACAACCACCTCGTCAAACGCATGGACAGCATCTGCCACGTTGCCGCCCAAAAAGGAGTTGGGGTGTTTTTTGACGCCGAAGAGACGGCTATACAGCCAGCCATCGATCGCCTGGTTTACCGCATGATGCAGCGCTATAATCGCGACCAGGCGATCGTTTTCAATACCTACCAACTCTACCGCACCGACGGGCTTTCCATGCTAAAAGAAGCCTACCAGGAAGCGCGCGACGAAGGATACTTCCTCGGCGCCAAACTGGTGCGGGGCGCCTACATGGATCAAGAACGCGAATGGGCGGCAGAAGAAGGACGCCCTTCTCCCATCCAACCCAATAAAGAAGCCACCGATCGCGATTACAACCAGGCGGTGCGCTTCTGCGTAGAGCGCTATGAGCATATCGCTTCTTGTAACGCCTCCCATAACCAGGAAAGCAATCTTCTGCAAGCCGAACTGATCGCCCGCTATAATATCCCCCGCGATCATCCCCACCTGATGTTCTGCCAACTGCTCGGCATGAGTGATCAGCTTACTTTCAATCTCGCCCGCGCCGGCTACACCGTGGCCAAATACGTGCCTTACGGCCCCGTGCGCAACGTGGTGCCCTACCTCATCCGCCGGGCGCAGGAGAACAGCTCCGTTTCCGGTGATATGAGCCGCGAGTACAAGATTGTTATGCGGGAAATCAAAAGGCGCGGCCTGAAAGTATAAGCCAGCTTGCCGACAGATTCACCACAAAAAAATCTAATAGAAAAGAAAATATAATTATTTTTGCCTTATCAGCAATTGGCGAAAAGCCAACCCAATAGATAAAAGCTCGTTGGGAGTTCGCTTTTGATGCCGAAAATGACCACCAGCTTTGGGTTCTTACCAAACCATTTTTAAAGCACTATGGGGCGAAAAAATGGTGAAGTGAGGTTCCATAGATGGTCATTGCAGGCCAAAGGGTAAACGCTCAACAAGTTCTAAGCGATATCTTGCTAAGCCCTCACATGACAACCTGATTGGAAACCCTTCTAACCTTACCACCCCCCATCCTTAAGGTGGATCAATCCCGATTGAACATGTCCCGTCTTCCGGACGATGCTCCCCCTAGTCGTACGCCCGTATGTGTTGTTGTCGCAAACTATAACGGCGTGCCCGGATCTTAAAAAACATTAGGCCCATGCGGATGATTGCAACCATTCAGGTATCGATTGCACTTAACGTCTTCTTCTTTTTGGTCATCAGCTTCGGTTGGGGGTACGCTCAAAACAATCAGGACTGCGCCACGGCTATCGTTATCTGCGATGATGGCGGAATTAGCTTCACCCCTGACGGCATCGGCGCCGATGACTTCCAAAACCCCAACAATGACCCCAGCTGCTTTATCCTGCGGGAAGAACAGAGCGCCTGGTATTACTTCGAGTTCAACGAACTCATGGATTCCAATAGCGTCATCACTTTTGAAATTGCTCCCCAGTTGGGGGATAGTATCGATTACGACTTCATGATCTTCGGGCCGGATAAGCCTTGCGATAATCTGGGAAGCCCGCTTCGTTGCTCCTACACCGCCGGCTTTGCGGATTGTGATTTTTGCCCACTCTCGGGCTTAGGGCGCGGGGCGCAGGACCTGGTTGAAAACTTTACGGAAGTGAGCGACGAGCTCGATGGCTTCGTGAGGCCCCTAACCGTTCAGCCCGGCGAAGGCTATTACCTGCTAATCGACTTTTTTGTCGGGCTGGAATCCGAGTTGCCCGAAACGGTGGGCTTTAACCTCAGCTGGGGCGGTTCGGCCAAGGATTACCTCAACTGTTTCGCCAATCCGAATTGCGAAGACGCTATCGCCGATGCCGGCGCCGATACGACAGTTTGCGCCGGGGATGTCGCTTTCCAACTCAACGGAAGCGCCAGCGGCGTTAATGGAGGAGAAAGTTATGCCTGGAATGCGCCGGCCGATGCCCTGGATTTTCTCAGTGATTCCAATATCGCCAATCCTACCGTCAACATCCCCGGCGGCTTTAGTGGAACGATCGATTACGAGCTCATCGTCACCGAAGGGAATTGCATCAAACGGGATACAGTGCAAATTACCGTGCAAACGGGACCGGAGCCAGCCTTTACCGGGGCTACCCAGATATGCCCCGGCGCCACTACCACCCTTACCGCGGAAGTGGGATACGACACCTACCGGTGGGAAAATCTGGCTACCGGACAAATCGTTGACGGGCCGGTGCTCAGCAACGCAACTGCCGGCGCCTACCGCCTGCGGGTTACCGACGGCGGCAATATATGCCCGGGCGTAAGGGACGTCCTCGTCGAGGAATTTGCGGCGCCCGATCCGTTTATCCAGGGCGATTTGGTCTACTGTGAGGGTGATTCCACCACCTTGTGGATCGATGCCGGCCTGGGAGATCCCAGCTGGTCTACGGGAGCGGATACGGACACCATCGTCCTAACCGATCCGGGCGATTACACGCTAACGCTCACCACCCCCGACGGATGCACCTTTTCCGAAACCGTAAGGGTGAGCGAACATCCCCTGCCGACGCCGGATATTATCGGCCCGGAATTCTTGTGCGCGGGCGCCACGGACACCCTCGCTGCCGGAGCCCTGTATGCCGCTTACGAATGGTCGGACGTGGATGCCGGGCAGGTGCTTGGCGAGACCGACAGCCTGATTATCGACCGCGCCTCCCGCTACGCCCTGATCGTTACCGACAGTAACGGCTGTATGGCGGAAGACACCCTGCCCATCACGGGGCGCGATAATCCAGAACCCGTTTTGTTGCTCGGCGGCGCTGACTTCTGTAGCGGTGATACCGTGCAAATGGGAGTACAGCCCGGCTTCGCCGGCTACGCCTGGAACAGCCCGGACGGGGTCAGCCTACCAGCTTCGGATGGTCCCGAAATCGATATCTCCCAACCCGGGAATTACGCCCTAACGGTTACCGATGACTTTGGATGTACCGGCGAATTGAGCACCACACTCGACACCTTTCCGCAACCCCAACCGACCATTGAGGGAACGCCCGCATTTTGCGAAGGCGAAAGCACCACCCTGGAAGTAGCGGAAACCTTTGCAAGTTATCGCTGGAATGGCGGTCAATTTACGGCCGCCTCCGTTGCGATCGACAGTGCGGGCCTTTATACCGTAGAAGTCACCGACGCCAATCAATGCCGGGGCAGCGCCTCGGTCAATGTGGTGGAAAATCTCAACCCACAGCCACAAATCCTCGGCGATAGCGCCATTTGTCAGGGAACGTTCACCACGCTGGCCGTCACGGATACCTATGCATCCTATAGTTGGTCTAGCGGGCAAACTTCCCCAAGCATTACCGTCAACAACCAGGAAACCTATTCACTAACCGTCACGGATGACAACGGATGTACGGGTACGGCTGCCTTTGATTTGACGGTCAACCCCAATCCGCAACCCCAAATCAACGGAGACAGCACCATTTGCGAGGGCGAGCCCCAAGTGCTCGATGCGGGCCCCGGTTTTGCGAGCTATGATTGGTCGGTTGCCGGAAATACGCAGGAGCTGGAGATTACCACCGGCGGCGCTTTTGCCGTCACCGTCACGGATGACCGGGGCTGTCAGGGTGCGGATAGTTTGACGGTTAGGCAATTTGCGCGCCCGCAACCCACTATCGCCGGACCGACCGATTTCTGCAACGGAGACTCGGTCACTTTGGCGGTAACTGAAACCTTTCTTACCTATAACTGGTCAACGACCGCAACCGATTCCATCATTCAAATCAATAGCGGGGGCGCCTATACGGTAACCGTTACCGACGAGCAGGGGTGCCCCGGCGAAGCCGCCGTCGATGTCAACGAACGCCCCCTGCCGCAGCCGCTGATCGAGGGGGATCGAAACATTTGCGCTGATACCTTCTCGGTATTGAGCCCCCGGCAAGATTACGCTCAGCACCAATGGTCGACCGGCGCGCAGACGCCCGAATTGCGGGTGGATAGCTCGGGCGTGTACCGGCTTTCGGTGACCGATGCCTTTGGCTGTGTGGGCAGTAGTCAGGCCAATGTGACGGTTTTCGATTTACCTGACCCGGGCATTAGCGGAGCGGATAGCTACTGTGAGGGCGACTCCGTACGCCTGCGCGGGCGTGGAGGATTTTTTGAATACCAATGGTCAACCGGGGATACCCTCCCGGAAGTCTGGCTTCAACAACCCGGCGATTACCGGTTGACCGTTACCGATAATCTGGGTTGTCAGGGCGTCGACACCTTTGGGGTGGAGGAACTTCCGCGTCCGGATCTCTCCCTGCCCGCCGATACGGCTTTCTGCGCCGGAGACTCGCTGATGCTCCATGCCGGGGAAGGCTTTAGCAATTACCGTTGGACCAACGGAGATTCCACCGCCTCCACCGTCGTTCGCCGGGGGGGGGCTTTAAATGTTATGGTGGGTAATAGCTTCGGATGTGTAACCGAACAGACCGTCGCCGTGACCGTTCATCAGCCCCGGGAACCAGAATTGTTGCCGCGCTACGAAGCCTGCGAAGGCGATACGCTGGTATTAAGCGCGGGCGCGGGATTTGACGATTACGAATGGTCGGACGGTAGCCGCCAACCCGATTTAAGTGTCACGGCTGGAGACCGTATTGAAGTTACCGTGCGCGATTCCAACGGTTGCCGGAGTACTGCCGTAACGGAGGTGCAGTTTTTCCAGGTAACCATTCCTAACATCCTGGGCCCGGAGGTTTTCTGTAGCGGGCGGAATGTGTCGCTGGCCGTGCAGGAATCCTTTCCGGAATACCGCTGGTCAACCGGGGATTCCACTTCCATCATCACCGTTGATGCGGGAGGCGATTACACGCTAACGGTAACCGACGCCAACGGTTGTGCATCAGTAAGCACTAAAACGCTGGTGGAGGAACCATCTCCCCAGATCGCCATCCAAGGTGAGCCGAGCTTTTGCCCGGGTGACTCGACGGTGCTGTCGGTAGGCAGCGGCTATTTGGATTACATTTGGACCGACGGCAGCCAGGATACGGTGCTGACGGTTGACGAGCCAGGGGTTTACGGCGTTCTGGTGCGCGCCGCCAACGGCTGTTCGAGTCAGGATACCGTGGAAGTGATCGAAAGAGCGCTGCCGCAACCGGCCATTCGGGATAGTGTGCTGTTCATCTGCCCAGCCTCAACCGCAACCCTGGATGCCGGCGCCGGATTTACGAATTACAACTGGTCGACCGGTAGTACGCAGCAAGTGCTCACCATTTCCGAGCCGGGGCGATATACCGTTGTCGTTGCCGATTCCTTAGGATGTACGGGAGAGGGAACCGCCACGGTGCGTCCTTCCAACCTGCCCCGTCCGGAGATTGAAGGCCCCCTTTCGCTCTGTCCCGGCGCGAGGGATACTCTACGCATCGATGCTGCTTATCCAGAAATTCGCTGGTCGAACGGAGAAGAGACCGCCGCCATCGGTGTCGAAACCGGCGGAACCTTCGCCGTCACCGTAACCAATGCTGCGGGTTGTACAGCCTCCGATACGGTCGAAGTGCGCAACCGGCAGGCGCCCGAATTTGAGGTATTGGGTGATCGTGCTTTTTGTGCGTCTTCCGCGACCGTCTTGTCGGTAGATCAGGCGTTTCCGGACTACCGCTGGTCGCAGGGCGGTCGGGGCCGGGAGCTAAGCATCGCCACCCCCGGCGCTTACAGCGTGACGGTAACCGATATCTACGGCTGTCAAGCCGAAGAGACCTTGACGGTGCGGGAAATTGAGCGGCCCAGGGCGGATGCGGGGGAAGACGGACGCATCGATTGCAACGAGCCCAGCATTACGCTGGGTGGAGCCGAATCCAGCAAAGGCAGCCGCTTTGTGTATTTCTGGGAAGGCCCGGGCATCGACGACGGGAACCGGCAATTATCCAATCCAGTTATCGATGCTGGCGGCATTTACTACATCACGGTTGTCGACACCTTGAACGGCTGTGCCTCTCCGGTGGATTCCGTTAGGGTTGTCGACCAAACCAACCCGCCCTTGACCACGGCCCGCGCACTGGATCAACTGGATTGCCTCACCGATACCGTGGTGCTGGATGCTGGCGGTAGCGCCTTGGGCAGTGGATTGCGCTACCGGTGGCTGAACGCCGAAGGCGAACCCCTGCCGGATGGCGAGGGGCTGCGGTTAGAGGTGAGCACCCCGGGTGATCGGATTTTTACCGTATTCGACCCCCAAACGGGCTGCACCGGGCGGGATACTGTACAGGTGCGCGACGCCGCTCTGCTACCGCGAACCATTGCCGGCTCCGATCAGCAACTCGACTGCGCCAACCCGACCGTAGTGCTCGATGGCTCCCGCTCGGCGCAGGGTGCGCAATTCCGCTACCGCTGGACGACTCTGGGCGGCAATATCCGGCAGGGTATCGGCTCGGATAGCGCTACGGTGGACCAGCCGGGGTTATACATCCTGGAATTGCTCAATACGGAAACCGGCTGCCGGAATACGGATACGGTGGAAGTCATTCGCGACCTGGAGCGTCCCGTGGCCAATGCCGGTCCCGACCGGGAGTTGGGGTGCGCTATCAACTTCGTGGAGTTGGACGGAACGGCTTCCTCGGCGGGGGGGCAGTTTTCCTACCTATGGACTTCGCCCGATCATCCGGACTTTTTTTCGACCAGCGGTATTCCGGCAACGGAGGCGCCCGGACAGTACGTACTCCTGGTAACCAACCGCCAAAACAACTGCCGCGCCCGCGATACCGTCAGCGTGCGCCGCGTGGAGGACGGACCTCAGGCTATTGTGGCCAACGTGCGGGGTGTGACCTGCGACGGAGACAGTGACGGTCGGATCGATCTGGTGTCCGTGACGGGTGGTGATCCTCCCTACGCCTACCGCCTGGACAATAACGTCTTTGTTACCGATTCCCGTTTTGATCAATTGCCGCCCGGCAATTACGAGCTTAGCGTGCGCGATCGCAAGGGATGCGTACTGGATACCAATATTGTAGTGGAAAATGGCCCCGACCCGCAGTTGGAATTGGGTAGTGACGTTACGATTCGGGAAGGTGACGTGCATACCCTGCAGGCCATTACCAATCTCTTTCCGGAAGACATCGCCGCCTTCCGCTGGATCTCTCCCGACACCATTTCCTGCGATACCTGTATGATCCTGGATGTGGCGCCACCCAGTACAGCCGTGTACCGGGCGCAAATTATCAATACCGAAGGTTGCGAGAAGGAAGACTTCGTGAGGGTGTTCGTCAGCAAGGAAAAGAACGTTTACATTCCCAACGCCTTTTCCCCCAATAATGACGGCATCAACGACCGCTTTTTCATCCAGGCCGATCGCAAGGTCAGACGCATTAAAACCTTGCGCATCTTCGACCGCTGGGGTAATCTGGTCTACGAAGCCGAAGATTTTCCGCCCAACGACCCGGCTTACGGTTGGAACGGGCGCCATCCTGAAAACAGGGCGAAGAGCCGCAACGCCGCCGTATTCGTGTATGCTGCTCTCGTCGAGTTTGCGAGCGGGGAGGAAGAACTCTTTAAAGGAGAAGTCGTTTTAATGCAATAGGTAAGGTATTGCTTACACGGCCAGCAGTTTAATAATGAAGACCAGTACTACCGAAACCACCAAGCCCAGAAAAACTTTTCCCAAATCGGAGCCGACCATCCGGGCAATTCTTCCCGGCACCTTCTTTTCCAGCCGGATGCGGATGCCCAGTTCCCGCCCCGCCAACAGGCCGATAAACACCCAGGTGGTGGACATGGGCAGCTTGCCCGCCCACAGACCAAAATAATTGTACTTGAAAACGAACAGTACAATGCCGTAGATGAGGTCGATAAAAGTGGCCGAACGGATATCGACCGTATTGGTTTTGGCGCGGACGATGTCCTGTACTTTTCCACCCTTGCTGTAGAAGATGTAGGCCAGTAGGCCGAGGATGATGAGGAGCGAAAAGACAAAGCCGGTGGGAGTGAGCTCCTCCCCGCCTTTTAGGTATATGTAAATATTTGCCAGGTCTTGGGTAAGCCATTGCGACCAGAGAAAGCCGGTGGAAAACCATTGGGCGACAACCCAGTACACGCGCCGACCGGGCTTGATGGGATTGTTGATAAAGTAGCGCTCGCTCAGGGTACTGACGCCCAGATAGATGGCGATGGCCGAACCGAACGCGATCAGATAGCCCATCAATGATTTTTGGATCATCCCGCCCAATTTGGCGCTGGTGTCGAAGGTGCTGGCGATCATGGCGTTGAGCTCGCCGGGAATATCCTGCAGCGAAAACAGGGTCAGTATCATAAAGGTGGTGCTCACCGGAATTCCCGAGCGAGTGATGCTCAACAGCACCAGGGGAGGGAGGAGGTAATACCAGGCGTAATGCTCGGGGAAGGTAAACTTTTCGAGCCGCCCGTAGGAAATGTCGCTCATATTGTAGCCGTAGATGAGTACGCTGGCGAGGATGGAGGCGGCAAACAGCCAGAGGACGTACCAGGGTACGCGTTCTTCGTTGGAGGTAAGGAAGGTGCCGAGTGTCTGGATGACGTCGTTGCCGACCACCGAGTAGGAGGCGAGGGCGAAACCCAGCCACATGACGATTAGGGTGAGATCCATGTTGATTCGGGAGTTTTAGGCGGCGTAAAAATAGACAAAGGATCGGGTTTTTGGAACAAAATAGCCAAGGCGGTCAAAAAGCCCGCCTTGGCTAAGTAGGAAGACCCTCGATTTGAAGAGAATCTACTGAATGTTATACGATAAAGTCAGGCCAATTTCCCGGCCGTTCCTAAAGTCAGTAATGACAAAATCTTCCCCGTTCAAGGTTTGCTGGATTTGCGTATCCGGGTTGAGTAAGTTCTGTAAAGAGACCTTGATGG